>NZ_JBNUPF010000075.1:0-501 GCF_050409565.1 Facklamia sp. P12955 | reverse complement strand
GACAAGAACTCTGAGTGATCAAGCCTGCCCCTGATCCTGAAGCTAAACTCTCTTCTTCAGAGATCATGAATCCAACATCAATCACTGTAAGCTATAACAACTATGTAATGATTTGGTGATCCAGCTCTTTGCATCCAACTCTTTGTGACCTGATGGACTGTAGCCCGTCAGACTCCTCTGCCCATGGGATTTCCCAGGCAAGAAAAACTGGAGTGGGTTGCCATTTCCTGCTCCAGGGGATCTTCCCGTCCTAGGGACCGAACCTGGCAGGCAGACGCTTTACCGTCTGAGCCACCAGGGAAGCCCAATTACTGGGGAATTTATTAGAAATGAAGGGACTTACTGCAGTCCAGTGGTTAAGACTTTGCCTTCCAATGCAGGTGGTGGGGATTTGATCACTGATTGGGGAGCTAAGATGCCACATGCCTTGCAGACAAGGGACCAAAACATAAATCGGAAGCAACATTGTGACAAATTCAATAAAGACTTTAAAAATGGTCC
>NZ_JBNUPF010000074.1:0-501 GCF_050409565.1 Facklamia sp. P12955 | reverse complement strand
ACCGCCCTCGGACCGGCATTGTGGCGCAACACCAAGGGAGGCCGGCCATGATGCACTCGATCTATGCCGATCTCGGCATCACGGTGATCGACACCGACCGGGCGGTCCTGCGGGCGGCGGCGCGAATGCTTCCCGCCTGGGTCCGCCGGGACCGCTGCAAACGCCTTCTGCGCCGCAAGTTCTACCGCGAGATGCTGCGCTGCCACGCCGCGGCCCAAAGCGGCGCGTGGCAGACCTGGCACTGAGCCTTCCCACCATCCCGTCAACCAGACCGGCCGTCGCGCCCGGTGCTTTCCCTATGGAGCTTCCCATGCCCAGATTTGTTGTCCGCAAGGGCCACGATGCCTTTGTCTATTACGAAACCGTCGTCGAGGCCGGCACGCCCGCAGAGGCGCGAAGCGTCGCCGAAAGCGTCCGCTACGATGGCGAATGGATCGCCACCGGCGAGGTGCAGGAGTTCGACGATTATGAAATCGACGAATCCACCGGCGTCCGTCTTCT
>NZ_JBNUPF010000073.1:0-506 GCF_050409565.1 Facklamia sp. P12955 | reverse complement strand
GCCCTGACTAATGAGTTTCCGATGGCCCTTCATCCATCTTGTTGGACACACTTACTGAGACATGTCTCCATGAAAGTCCGTTTGAAGAACCGTCAAGAAGTGTTAGCGTCACTAAAAAAAGTTCCTAAAGCCAGTAGTATCGTAGAAGCCACTCGACTACTCAATGAATTCATCCAGACCTGGGGAGCGACTTATCCAAAGTTGGCTGAACAATTGAGACTAAAAAAGAATCTTTTCTCATTTATGCATTTTCCCAAGGAGATATGGGCATCCCTTTATACCAACAAACTATCAGAGGCCTTCAATAAACAATTGAAGAAAAGAACGAAAGTTAAGGAACAGTTTCCCCATGAAGCCTCTCTGGAAAAAGCAGTCTATTGTTATATTACCGAGTATAACGCAAAGTTTGGACATCGGAAACATAAAGACTTTGGTAAAGCAACCTTTGAACTTCAATCTCTTTTGGATCAAAAACGACCAGTTAACGAGACGAAATTAAGAGAAGG
>NZ_JBNUPF010000072.1:0-507 GCF_050409565.1 Facklamia sp. P12955 | reverse complement strand
GGACATTTTGATTTGTGTTCTCTTGAGACATTATCATTTACGTTTAACAAAACTTCACAAAAGTTTTTCTTTGTTCTTGAAAAGCTTTAGATTCATGCTATAATATAGAGAGGACTTTGTTTAGATTATTATTTCTAAGGAAAGGTTACTATAAGCTCGGGGGGAGGGGAACCAGATGTCAAAAACAGTAGTTCGTGATAACGAATCATTGGATGACGCTCTTCGTCGCTTTAAGCGTAACGTTTCTAAAACCGGTACTTTGAGAGAGGCTCGTAAGCGTGAATTTTACGAAAAGCCAAGTGTTCGACGTAAAAAGAAATCAGAAGCAGCTCGTAAACGCAAGTTTTAAGCGTATCGCCTAAGCAACAATATAGAATAAAATATTCTGTTTAAAAAGAATCAGTTTTCTGGTTCTTTTTTATTTTTAAAAAATATCATAATAAGTATTAATAGGCTCTTTGTCAAATAGGGTTGATGAGTAGGTGAGGTAACCGACTGGTTACTTCA
>NZ_JBNUPF010000071.1:0-523 GCF_050409565.1 Facklamia sp. P12955 | reverse complement strand
GAGAATCAGCCCGCGGCCTCTCCAAAAATGAATGCGAGGAGAAGAAGCGCGAGCTGAAATCGGTTGGAACCGCATTGGGATCATACAACGAGAATACTGGCTACGGCTCCATAGCGTGTTTGCCGGAGTCTTCGTTTTAACCGGCCAGAGCAACCCGTCTTCGTCTAACCGTCTCCTGACTGCATCCGAGCTGCGTTGCTATCGCCGCGTTGCCGTAACCCTGCCGTATCATCGCAATAACGCGGTCACGGTATGGCGCGGGCCTCGGTTCGTGCTCGATCAGCATTCCTGGCATCCTATCGGTTGGCTTACGGCTCTGCACCTTGCGAACCGCCTTGACGAGTTTCGGATTGCAGCAAAGCTTCTTGGCAATCTGAATGTCTGTGAACGGGCCAGCCTCTAGTAGCGTCGTGATCTGCAACTTCAGGCGATCGGTCACATCATCAACGTATCCTTGCCGCCGCTCGTCCAGCTGCGGCTCCATGATCATGCCGACGATTGCAACGCTGTTGCGCATCGTGCC
>NZ_JBNUPF010000070.1:0-523 GCF_050409565.1 Facklamia sp. P12955 | reverse complement strand
ACAATATTTTGCCTCATTGCCACTGCCTCGCAGTGAGCGATCAGCAAGCTGACTGGCTGGGTTCATTGGGAGCAACAAGTGTAAGAACCGTTTACAACAGTATCGGCGCGGAATTCAGCCGTGCGCCCCAGCGGGAAATTTCATCTCCTCCAGTTATCTTGATGGTGGGAACGCAGCAAAAGCGAAAAGGCGTTGATCTGTTTTCTCGCGTGGCTGATATCGCCGCGAGGGAGGGACGCGACTGGAGGTTTGTTTGGCTCGGCGCTTATACACGCGGAGCGGAAGGATGTTACAAATCAGATAATGTCAGTTGGGTCGGTCATGTCTCGTCCGACGAAGTGTTGAGCTGGCTTTCAAAATCTAGTGTGTTCTTCCTCAGTTCGATAGATGATCCAATGCCATTGAGCGTTGGCGAGGCGTTGATGAATAACGTTCCGGCGCTTGTTTACCAAGACACCGGCTTCGCGCCATTTATCGAATCGCATCACGCGGGAGAGGTCTTCCGCGACTATGAGCCGAATTC
>NZ_JBNUPF010000069.1:0-525 GCF_050409565.1 Facklamia sp. P12955 | reverse complement strand
CTATCACGGCGGCATGTGGTTCCGCACAAACAACGATCAGATCGAGGTCGGCCGCATTCTCGATGAGGCGGGCGAGCTGGTTGTTTATGAACGCGCTGACGGCAAGATCGGTGTCCACGCCGGACAATTCGTTGAGCCTGACATCACGCTCGATCAGGATCATATTTTTGGAATTCGCGTCGACAAGAATAAGCGGCTTTCATCCACAGTGCTTGCTGTGCGCGGCCGCTTCGTCAACACCGACAATCATTTCGTGACAGAGGATGCGGCCATCTATGGCGATCCTTATGGGCAGTTCGATGAAACGGAACGGACGAGGACATTCGAGAATGCTGCTGTTCAGTCGCACAATCATTGCCAGCGCAAGCAGAAGCTGACCTACATCAGGGCAAATGCTCGAAAGGTTTCTATCACTGCCAATTACAGCGATGCGAAAAACTGCGCTTATCGGCGATTCATCCGCGTGCATTACCCGAGCCGAGGCCTTGTTAACGCCATCGTCGAGATCACCTCAACCGTGACGCT
>NZ_JBNUPF010000068.1:0-528 GCF_050409565.1 Facklamia sp. P12955 | reverse complement strand
ACTGTTTGGATCTTTTGGATCTGATCCTGCTTCTATTTCCTTATCATCTGGAATTCCATCACCATCATCATCTGGATCTGTTATATCAGGATCTCCATCGCCATCTGTATCGCGTTGAACTACTATATCAAATGTTTTTGTAGTAGATAATCCTTTTTCATCAGTTGCTTTTACAGTTACTGTGAATGTTCTTTCTTCCTCTACTGCTCCCCAGTCATTAACTTTTGGTGTTCCACTGATTGTTCCTGTTTGTCCATCTACTGTTACACCTTCTGGTAATCCACTTACTTCTACTTTTGCGTTTTCCGATGCTTCTGGTGTTACTGGATTAATAGCATTTCCTTCCACTACTGTTTGTTTGGCAATATCTCCCAGTGTTGGAGGGGTTAGAATTTCTGTGCTTGGAATACTGTTTGGATCTTTTGGATCTGATCCTGCTTCTATTTCCTTATCATCTGGAATTCCATCACCATCATCATCTGGATCTGTTATATCAGGATCTCCATCGCCATCTGTATCGCGTTGAAC
>NZ_JBNUPF010000067.1:0-541 GCF_050409565.1 Facklamia sp. P12955 | reverse complement strand
TAAATCACCAACCTATGGTGATTTAGAGGGCTTTTTGATATATAATAAAAAGAAAACGGGTGATTTCTATGATGTCCACTAATGCAGAAAGTAAAACGTTCGAAGCACGTCATCAGATGGCTTTTCATGCGCTCGAAGACCTTGTTCCAGAAGAACATCTTCTGAGAAAAATTGATCGACATATTGATTTTTCTTTTATTTATGGACTGGTAGAAGATGTTTATTGCTTAGATAATGGACGTCCGAGCATTGACCCAGTGACACTGATTAAAATCCCTATCATTCAATATCTCTTTGGTATTCCAAGTATGCGCCAAACCATTCAAGAAATTCAGGTGAATGTCGCATATCGTTGGTTTTTAGGGTTATCTCTCACTGACCCAGTGCCACATTTTTCAACTTTTGGAAAAAATTATAAGCGTCGTTTCGAAGGGACAAGTATCGCCCAACAGATCTTTAGCCAGATTCTCACACAGTGTTTTGAAGCGGACATGATTGATTCTAAAGCTATTTTCATTGACGGCACCCATGTTAAAGCTTG
>NZ_JBNUPF010000066.1:0-587 GCF_050409565.1 Facklamia sp. P12955 | reverse complement strand
CCTCATACTTTTCCATTTATGCGTATGCCGCCTTAAAAAAAGAATTAGAAAAGATCGAAGAACTACAATTTGTCTTTACGTCCCCAACCTTTGTCGCTGATAACGTCACAGATAAGCTAAAAAAGGAAAAACGTGAATTTGTAATTCCTAAACAAGATCGTGAAAGTAGTCTGTATGGAACTGAATTTGAGATTCACTTGAAAAATCAGTTATCACAAAAGGCAATTGCTAAAGAGTGTGCAGATTGGATACGACGAAAAGCAACATTTAAGTCGAACAATAGCAATGCACCGATGCAGGAATTTATCAGCATCCAAAAACCTGAGCAGTCTTTAACGTATATGCCTATTCAGGGGTTTACCCCGATGGGACTTGGCTTTGAAAAAGGCAATGCCATTTCCAACATGGTGAACTGCTTTGATGAGCAGCCGATGGTACAAACCTATATTCAGCTATTCAATCAAATTTGGAATGACCCATCAAAAGTTGAAGATGTCACTAGTGAAATTATTCGACACATTGAGTCTGTCTATCAGGAAAATCCACCTGAACGCATTTATTTCTTAATGCTTTACAACATCTTCAAA
>NZ_JBNUPF010000065.1:0-608 GCF_050409565.1 Facklamia sp. P12955 | reverse complement strand
TGGAAGACTTTAACACAAAATGATTCACAGCACTAGCACAAGGAGAATCTATTCATGAACTGTTTCGTCAGGCCTTAGAAGATGCCATTAATCTACTGCTTGAGAGCGAAAGAACGGTTTTTCTTAATTATGAGAAGTGGAAAGTGAAAGGTTATAATACTGGTAATTCAAGGAATGGTTATTATTCTAGAAGACTACAGACTGAATCGGTACGCTTCACCTCAAAATATCACGAGATCGGTTAGGGCTGTTTGATATTAAAACGCTTGAATGCCTTCAACATGCTCCTGCTCATTTAGAAAAGATGATAATTTTAATGTATCAAAAAGGTGTGACAACACGCGATATCTCAGAACTTATTGAAAAAATGTAGGGTCATTGTTATTCACCAACGACCCTCTCCAACCTTTCAAAAACATTTGAAGAAGAATTAGCCGCTTACCGACAACGTCCGATTAAACAAGACGATGTTTGTCTATACTGCGATGCCACCTTTGTATCTGTAAGACGCGGTAGTGTGTCTAAAGAAGCTGTCCATACAATTATTGGAATGGATGCTCAAGGCTATAAGGAAATACTCGATTTTCAAGTCTATCCTACAGAGTCAG
>NZ_JBNUPF010000064.1:0-644 GCF_050409565.1 Facklamia sp. P12955 | reverse complement strand
AAAAAGTTCTTCTTTAGGTGGTTTATATTTTATACCTTTCCTTGGTCTATTTTTCATTAACTCTAGGTTATAGTGTAAACCATCTTTACTTACTTCTGACAACTCTAGACCTTTAGGATAAAACTCTCTTAAAAGCTCATTGCTGTTTTCATTTGTACCTTTTGCCAAGCACACTAAGGATCATAGAAATATGTCTTATAGCCTAATTCCTCTTCTGTTTGCTCAAATTCTGAACATTCTTCGCCTCTGTCAAATGTTATTGTTTTTACAAGATCTTTTAGCGCATTAATGATTGCCGATGTGATATTTTCCGACTTTCTATTTTCTAATAATATCGCTATGTAATATCTGGATCTTCTTTCTGCCAGTGTTACAAAACAATACTTGCTTTTTCTATGTCTCTCTTTTCGTCTACGAACCTTAATGTTTGAAGAATTGCTTTTTATTTCTCTTGAAATTGTACTAAGAGATCTTCTTAATGTTTTGGCAATTTTTATGATACTCCTTCTTAAATTTAAAATTGATAAATACAAGATCTCTCTTCTATTGTAAGATGGTTATAACTCATAGTTAATGGCTCCTTTTAATCTGTTTTGTTTGGTTATTTACCTATTAATATAGCTAATGAACTCTGCGTTTATTGA
>NZ_JBNUPF010000063.1:0-678 GCF_050409565.1 Facklamia sp. P12955 | reverse complement strand
CATTGAACTCACACTTCTCATGGGCGAGGACTCCTTTGTACTAGGTGGCTAAGTTCTATTTGCGATTTATAAGAACTTTAAATACGGTCAGGACAGCAATTAAATAAAAAAATTTTAGCGCTCATCAGCAAAATTTATTGATTGATTACTATCTTATTGAAAAAAGTCTCTAAATTTCACCTTATTTAAAAATGACTCTCGGGTAACTAATATTATTAATTTAATAATAAAATTTATACAATTAAGATGACTAACTTTAGTTAGCCATCTAGTGTTTTTATAACTAATTTGAGGTTATCAAAAGTGAATAAATAGAATTATTTATTGCGAAATACCACCAGGGCATTGTAAAGGATTGTTACCATCATTACATGAAGTATATGATCCTTTACCGTTTGTAGTTACAATCGGTTTATTCATAGAAGATCTTAATTGAGCTGTGACTGTATTTAAAGGTAACATAATTAGTAAAGAAAATAGTGAAATAATACTAATAAGACGTTTCTTGTTATTTTTCATTCAAATTCTCCTTTAATATTTAAATTTTTATGAGGCCTCTTGAATATTATATATAGCGCTTACATTAGTGTCAATAATTTTTTTCTTTAAATTTGAATGAGCATATGTTAGACGATAATACATATGTGACATAAAACAAATAAAAATAGGGAGCTTCTG
>NZ_JBNUPF010000062.1:0-688 GCF_050409565.1 Facklamia sp. P12955 | reverse complement strand
AACTTAGCCACCTAGTACAAAGGAGTCCTCGCCCATGAGAAGTGTGAGTTCAATGATCCGTGCAGCTGTTTAATCTTTCTGTGAGGGCTTGATAAGGAGCTGAGCCATGGTAGCCTGATGGGCTGAGCGGTTTATCTGGCGTTTATGCTAGGAAACCATGGCGGAGGAGGCTCCTTGTCAAGCCCTCACGTCAAGCTGTTTTCTGTTCATTCTTCCACGACTTAACAAACACTTCGTGAGCCGTGGCGTAACCTAATAGCTTCCGGGGCCTGTCATTCATCCATTGTTGAATGCGATCAATATCTACCTGTGTATACCTAGCTAAAGACTCCCCTTTTGGTATATAGCGTCGAACGAGACGGTGTTGGTTTTCACTGGTGCCACGCTCCCAAGATGAGTAAGGGTGAGCGAAGTAGACCTCAGCTACAGAGGAGACGGCTTTTGTGAGTGAGCTGAATTCTGAACCGTTATTACTTGTAAAAGTCTTAAAAAGTCGCTCAGCTTCCTCTCCTAGGGAGTTTATGAGTTGAGTGATCGCTTGATAAACGACCTGACTTGTCTGATTCTTAATCAAAATAAGCCACTCAAAGCGTGAGTGTCGTTCAACCAACGTCAATAAGGCAGGGTCCTCTTCACCATGCGGACCTACCACAGTATCGATTTCCCAGTGTCCCCATTCCTCACGGTC
>NZ_JBNUPF010000061.1:0-744 GCF_050409565.1 Facklamia sp. P12955 | reverse complement strand
ATAGAATACTTTTAATATCAAGATTATATGTGTCAGGAAGAAAAGAAAAGGAGACCAAGCAACCGTTAGTTGCTTAATCTCCTTGGATAGCATCAACCCTATTTGACATAAAGCCAAAAAATTTTATCTGTATACCCTAGTTAATAACTATCCGGAAATGAATTCGTTCATAAAACAAATTATTTAAATTTTACTTTTCGTTTTCTTTCTTTTTAGGCATTGTAAGGAACAATCCAGCTAAAATAGAAAGGGCAGCTCCAGAGAAGATGGCATATGCTCCTGCATCCCCTGTTGCTGGTAAAACGGAAGCTTCATCCATCTCACCATTAGGTACTTGAGGGTTAGGCTTTTCAGGTGTCTCTGAACTTTCAGGTGTCTCTGAACTTTCAGGTGTTTCTGGACTTTCAGGTGTCTCTGAACTTTCAGGTGTCTCTGAACTTTCAGGTGTTTCTGAACTTTCAGGAGTTTCTGAACTTTCAGGTGTTTCTGGACTTTCAGGTGTCTCTGAACTTTCAGGTGTTTCTGGACTTTCAGGTGTCTCTGGACTTTCAGGTGTTTCTGGGTCTGTAGGATTATTAGGGTTAGATGGAACGTTTGGGTCAACTTCTTTAACTTCTACTATCACTAAAGATGACTTTGTAACACTTGCACCGTTCTTATCCGTTACTTTAAAAGTAATCGTGTATTCCCCAGGAACATTTGGGTTGAACCCTCCATCATTGGTAATCACAACTGACTCTTTTA
>NZ_JBNUPF010000060.1:0-754 GCF_050409565.1 Facklamia sp. P12955 | reverse complement strand
CCATTACGATTACCAATCCAGATGGCACTCAAACAACGACTACTGTAACAAATGGTGCAGACGGCAAAGACGGAGTAGATGGTAAATCACCAACCATCAAGCAAACCCCACTCAAAGATCAAGATGGTAATGTTATAGGAGTAACTATTACCATTACAGATAGTGACGGAAAAGTGACAACTGAAAACATCTTAAATGGCAAAGATGGTCAGACGCCTAAGGTTGAGGTAACACCTGGAAAAGATACAGAAGGTAATTCGGGCTATACCATTATCATTACGAAGCCAGATGGTTCCACACAAGAAGTTTTTGTAAAAGATGGTAAAGACGGTAAGGATGGTAAAGATGGAGTGGATGGTAAATCACCAACCATCAAGCAAACCCCACTCAAAGATCAAGATGGTAATGTTATAGGAGTAACTATTACCATTACAGATAGTGACGGAAAAGTGACAACTGAAAACATCTTAAATGGCAAAGATGGTCAGACGCCTAAGGTTGAGGTAACACCTGGAAAAGATACAGAAGGCAATTCGGGCTATACCATTATCATTACGAAGCCAGATGGTTCCACACAAGAAGTCTTTGTAAAAGATGGCAAAGATGGTAAGGATGGTAAAGACGGTAAGGATGGTAAAGACGGTGAATGTGGAGTGTGTCCAATACCAGATCCAGATCCAACGCCAGATCCAGATCCAACACCAGATCCAGATCCAACGCCAGATCCAGATCCAACGCCAGATCCAGATCCAAC
>NZ_JBNUPF010000059.1:0-799 GCF_050409565.1 Facklamia sp. P12955 | reverse complement strand
ATAAGCATGCCCATTTAGAAGCACCTTGTGTAACATATGTTTGACAACTCTAGATGTTGGAAATAATCATGATTAGTTCTAACTTTTCTTACAATGCTTAAATATGGTATAATAAAATAACTATGGATCATATAGGAGGAAGAAAATGGCTGCTGATAATATATTAAAAAATACTGAAAGCCGAATGCAAAAATCAATTGAAGCTTTTCAACGTGAATTAGGAACTATTCGCGCTGGAGTTGCTAATGCTAGTATTTTAGACCGTGTCATGGTTGAATACTATGGAACACCTACGGCATTAAACCAGTTAGCTTCAATTAATACACCTGAAGCAAGAATGTTAGTAATTTCACCTTATGATAAGAGTTCGCTTCAAGATATTGAGCGTGCAATCATGATGAGTGATGTGGGAATTACACCTACAAATGACGGTGAAGTTATTCGTCTTGTGATACCTGCATTGACTAAAGAAAGACGAGAAGAATTAGTTAAAGTAATCGGTAAAGAACAAGAAAATGCAAAAGTTTCAGTAAGAAATATTCGTCGAGATGCAATGGATGAAGCTAAGCGACTTGAAAAAGATAGTGAAATTACTGAAGATGAATTAAAACGTTATGAAAAGGATATTCAGCAAATAACTGATAATGCGACTAAGGAAATTGATCGCCTAACTTCAGTTAAAGAAGATGAAATCAGAAATAACTAAAAACCGACCAAAAATCAAGTCAAGAAGTCTTGACTTGATTCAGACTGAAGACAAACCCTTTGTGAGTTAATCTCAAATAAAGGGGTTGTCTTT
>NZ_JBNUPF010000058.1:0-908 GCF_050409565.1 Facklamia sp. P12955 | reverse complement strand
CCAGTATGCAAGGAGACGTTGGTGGGATACTACCCTTGTAATATGAACCCTCTAACTCGCGTGAAGAACACGGAAGACAGTGTCAGGTGGGCAGTTTGACTGGGGCGGTCGCCTCCTAAAGAGTAACGGAGGCGCCCAAAGGTTCCCTCAGAATGGTTGGAAATCATTCGTAGAGTGCAAAGGCAGAAGGGAGCTTGACTGCGAGACCAACAAGTCGAGCAGGGACGAAAGTCGGGCTTAGTGATCCGGTGGTACCGCATGGAAGGGCCATCGCTCAACGGATAAAAGCTACCCTGGGGATAACAGGCTTATCTCCCCCAAGAGTTCACATCGACGGGGAGGTTTGGCACCTCGATGTCGGCTCATCGCATCCTGGGGCTGAAGTCGGTCCCAAGGGTTGGGCTGTTCGCCCATTAAAGCGGTACGCGAGCTGGGTTCAGAACGTCGTGAGACAGTTCGGTCCCTATCCGTCGCGGGCGTAGGAAATTTGAGAAGAGCTGTCCTTAGTACGAGAGGACCGGGATGGACACACCGCTGGTGTACCAGTTGTTCCGCCAGGAGCATTGCTGGGTAGCTATGTGTGGGATGGATAACCGCTGAAAGCATCTAAGCGGGAAGCCAGCTTCAAGATGAGATTTCCCATTCGCAAGAAGTAAGACCCCTGAGAGACGATCAGGTAGATAGGCTAGAAGTGGAAGTATAGCGATATATGGAGCGGACTAGTACTAATCGGTCGAGGACTTAACCATGAGATTTCAAGGTAAGTAGAGGTGTATTCAGTTTTGAGTGATTGAGAGATTGCTCAAGATAACGATGAGATGACACTGTGTGGTGATGATGGCAAGAAGGACACACCTGTACCCATGCCGAACACAGCAGTTAAGCTTCTTAGCGCCGATGGTAGTTGG
>NZ_JBNUPF010000057.1:0-956 GCF_050409565.1 Facklamia sp. P12955 | reverse complement strand
CCCCAAAAGTTCGAGTTAAAAACTAACTTTTGGGGGTCCTTTTATGTCTAAAAATAGGCTTCTGAATTGAAAATGAAAGTGATTGAAGGGTATTTTGAAGGATAATTAGGTTACAAGGCTTTAACAAAAAATAGGGGATTCCTTCACCTTCTTTAGTCAAGAATTGGGTCAACAATTATAAAAGATAGGGGGCAAGTGGGTTAAAAGCAATTCAAGGAAAAGCAGATTATTCTTTAGATTTTTAAGCTGAATGTTTTACACTTTAAGCAAAGAATAGCTGCTTCCTATAAAGAAACGGCAATCGCCTTTAACCTTACGAATCCATCAATGCTAGCTAATTGCAAAGGCGTTTATCTTGAAGGGGGTTCTAAAGCTCTGAATAGACCGATAGAAAGGCCGCCCAAAGTGGTAAAGAAACTTAATAAAAACGGACTTCGTCAAAAGAATAAAGTTACTGATGATTCAGAATTAGAAGAAAAGACTCAACAAATATTTCACGAACTCTATGAAACCTATGGTTATCGATGAATTACGGCTGAATTATACAAAACACACCATCAAAAAATTAACCCTAAAAAGCTTTACGAATCATGAATAAGCTCGGCTTAAAATGTACAAAATTCTGGCGAAAGTCACGTCGCTATAGCTCTTACAAAGGAACAATTGCTCCCAACCCCCTCAATCGTCGCTTTAGTGCAAAATATCCTCTTCAAAAATTAATCGCTGATGTGACAGCGTTCAAGACAGCCGATGAGCAGAAACTGTATTTAAGGCCTATTATGGAGAACCACTGACAAGTTATAAGAAACTGATGAATAAGATTAATCAATATATTCACCACTATAATCATAGAAGAATAAAACAAAAATTGAGCGGTATGTCTTTGTTTGAATACCGAATCTATACCATTCAATTAACCGTTTAAATACAAACTCCAACTTTTGAGGTTCACATCA
>NZ_JBNUPF010000056.1:0-1128 GCF_050409565.1 Facklamia sp. P12955 | reverse complement strand
CTAGCCCTCAAATTCTTTACTTTTGTCAAAGAGGAAAGCGGAGCGATCCTTGACAAAAGTAAAGAATTTGAGATCATTAAGAAAGACTAAGCAGGCTTGTTCCTAAAGTATTCGCGTACTACTTCATTGGGACTCTTAAAATTTAAAACCTTTCGATGGATATTATTGCCTCGGTTCACATATCGACGATGTGCTTTCTTCAATTCTTGCACACTCTTAAATTCTCGACGATTGTAGAATCGTTCCCCATCTTCTCGGTGACTTCTTTCAACTATGCCGTTCTGCCATGGAGAATAGGGACGGGTCTTGAGATACTCTATCTCCTTACTCTCTAATATCTCCTCAAAGATGGTTAGTTTATCGGTAACATCTGGATCATTGGTAAATTCACGCCCATTATCTGTTTGAACCTTCGTGATATCAAAGCCTAGACACGCTTCTAACTCTAATAAAAATAAAGCGGTATTGGTGACCGTTTTTTCATCCACAATCTCACAGTAGCGTTTGCGCGAATACTCATCGATCGCTGTGATTTGATAATAACGAATGCCTTTCGAATCAAACTTAAGACAATGCATGGGCACATATTTGATATCGATTTGTACCTTTTCGCCTGGATAAGTTACTTGGGTCGGTTTCCATCTAGACTTGGGATATTTTTTCTTAGCATCCGCTACGCTCTTATTCCAACCCTGCTCACGAATCTGTTTGCACATACTATCATAACTACGTGAATAACCTTCACGCTGACATTGAACATAAACTTCCGCGAGCCCTTCATGACCATAGCGTTGATATTTTGCTTTGATTATTTGATGTTCGTTAGCGGTATGCTGATTAGGGTGTGAGTGAGGACGTCGTGATTGATTTCTTATACTCTCCCAACTTCCGTCATATCGATCACGCCAACGTTTTACATTTTGTCGAGACGTATGATAACGCCGAGCTGCTGCTGCATTATTATCATGTTCGATGGCATACTCTACAATTCTTTTTCTTAATCGCATTTCTTCTGTTATAATATTTTTCATGGGAGCTTCCTTTCGCTAAGTTGTTTGTATATCTTTAGTGTAACAGAAGCTCCCTATTTTTATTTGTTTTATGTCACATATGTATTATCGTCTAACA
>NZ_JBNUPF010000055.1:0-1157 GCF_050409565.1 Facklamia sp. P12955 | reverse complement strand
CACCATGCGGACCTACCACAGTATCGATTTCCCAGTGTCCCCATTCCTCACGGTCGTCCACTTTCTGGGGGCGTTCTTCAACCGATTTGCCTAGGATTTTGCGGCGTCTGGGTCCAGGTTCAAAAGCCTTGTGCGGTTTGCGTGACACCTTTTCAGGTAAATCACTATTCTTCGTTCGCATGAGCCTCGCATTGATCCAGTTATAAGGGATCAAGTCTTCACAGAACAATTTATGACGTTCAGCATAACCAACAACCGCATCAGGGCTTCACCCCTTATGGAGTATCTTTTCATCCGCCCAATCGATGAAGTCCTTACTATTGAGCCACTTAGGTTGTCGACCCGTTCCATCGTGTAAGTGGTCATACGTCGCTTGCTCAACAACAACGCTCTTGCTCAACAACAACGCTATAGATATCACAGAAGTAGATAGAGATCTTTCCGTTTGCAGATTGTTTACGTTTTTGAGTAACCTTGCCGCGTTTCACTTTTGTATGAATGGTCTGTGGTGAACGCCCGAGTAACCGAGCGATTGCTCGGTTGGATGGAGGAGGGACTTGTGTTTTATACGCTTCAATCTTCACACGTTCTTCATAAGATAGATGTTTGCCTTTGGAAGATGTGGTACAATATGTTTGAGCCATGTGGAGTCTCCTATTCTATGTTTGTGTTGTTACTACATAGATTACCAGACTCACTGGCTCTTTTTCTATTTTAAATGGCTAAGTTCATTTTACAATTCAGCTATTTAAAGTTCTATAAAATTAATTTTATTTTTTATAATCAATCGGAATCTTAAGTCTAGATTTATTAATTGATTAGACTAACAGTCAAGTACATTATTTAATGACTCATTGGAATTAATATTTTAACAACTGGTTTGGTAGTGTCAAATAAATTGTGTAACTTACATTTTAAGATTGTAATTGTTATATCAAATTTTCAACTATTTCCATTCATAACCTCGCATTTTAGATGATCTTTCGAATACCATGTGGATTCGCTTGGATCTGTATGATTGATAGGTCATCTAAAATGCGAGGGAAGCAACCGTTAGTTGCTTAATCTCCTTGGATAGCATCAACCCTATTTGACATAGAGCGAAAACAAAGGCATTCCTGTTGAAATTTTGACCGATAATCGCACTATCTTTAAGG
>NZ_JBNUPF010000054.1:0-1358 GCF_050409565.1 Facklamia sp. P12955 | reverse complement strand
GGTTCTATAATTTATAGGGTTGATGGCCGAAGGCCTCAACTCTATTTTTTACTTTAGGGTACAAAAAAGGACAGATCTCCTGTATATTATAAGCGACTAAACCACAATAAAGGAGAGCTGTCCCATGTCACACATTATATCATCTTTACTCGGATTAAACGATAAAAACATCACAATTAATGACCAAAAATTTTCAAAAATTTCGATTAAAGGCCGTTTATCTTTCTTATTAACGGGTCAATTAATAGAGCCTATTAGTCATTGCCCTTGTTGTGGGCAATCAGCAATTAACTATTCAATCGTTAAAAATGGCTCTCGTACATCGCGCATTCAATTAATACCGATGGCAGGTTATCCCACTTATTTAGATTTAAAAAAACAGCGTTATTACTGTAAATCTTGTCACTCATCCTTTACCGCTCAAACGCCTGAAGTCGCTCGTCACTGTCATCTATCTAATCATTTGAAACGATATATCGCTGATCAGTTAACACATACGATATCAGAAACTTATATCGCTCAACTGGTGCATGTATCGATTCATACAGTCCGTCGTGTGACGAATCAAATGGCACAGCACCTTCAATTCAAACCGCTACATTCCTTACCACAACACCTTTGTTTTGATGAATTTAAAAGTGTTCGAACGATTGATGCTGCGATGAGTTTCATTTACTGTGACGCTAAAACGCATCGATTAGTTGATTTGTTCTTTGATCGCAAACAGTCTTCATTAATCCGTTATTTTCAACAATTTCCGTTGGAAACCCGTCAATCGGTTCAAACGATAACGATTGATATGTACCGACCGTATATGGATTTAATTCAAAAAGTTTTTCCAAAAGCACAAATTATTATTGATAAATTCCATCTCATTCAAGCTTTAAATCGTGAGCTGAATCGGACACGAATTCATGTGATGAACACCTTCCGAAACAAAGACAATCGACTGTACAATAAACATAAACGCTACTGGCGCCTAATCATGACACCAAGAAATAAATTACACACCACTACTTATCAGCGCTATCGATTATTTGATTGGATCACAAACACCAGTGGTATCGTTGATTATTTATTAGCATCAAGTAGCGAATTAAAAGTCACTTACGAGGTCGTTCATCATTTAAGAGAAGCCCTTCAAGACCTTCGAATCGATCGATTTGAGTTTTGGGTCAACTATGGCCTAACATTACCCGTTTCAAAAAAATTAAAGACCGTTTTAAGAACCTTTAAACGCTATCACACTTTTATTCAAAACACCTTTAACTATTCAACCTTAACGAATGGCCCAATTGAAGGGCTAAACAATAAAATCAAGGTGCTGAAACGAAATGCCTATGGCTATCGTAATTATT
>NZ_JBNUPF010000053.1:0-1524 GCF_050409565.1 Facklamia sp. P12955 | reverse complement strand
GAATTAGCTCAGCTGGGAGAGCGTCTGCCTTACAAGCAGGATGTCGGCGGTTCGATCCCGTCATTCCCCACTCTTGACTCGTTAGCTCAGTCGGTAGAGCAACTGACTTTTAATCAGTGGGTCGCAGGTTCGAATCCTGCACGGGTCATATTCCTAAATGAAAACATCAAGGAATTTTAATTTGCGGGTGTGGCGGAATTGGCAGACGCACCAGATTTAGGATCTGGCGCCTTCGGGCGTGGGGGTTCAAGTCCCTTCACCCGCACTTGCATTTTGATCACTTATGATTTATAATTGGAAATCCTAAGTTATATTATGCCGGCTTAGCTCAGTTGGTAGAGCATCTGATTTGTAATCAGAGGGTCGAGGGTTCAAGTCCTTTAGCCGGCACTTTTGCGGAAGTAGTTCAGTGGTAGAACACCACCTTGCCAAGGTGGGGGTCGCGGGTTCGAACCCCGTCTTCCGCTTTGCCAAGATACATTTAGGCTTTTAAAGCCGGGGTGGCGGAATTGGCAGACGCACAGGACTTAAAATCCTGCGGTGAGTGATCACCGTGCCGGTTCGACTCCGGCCCTCGGCATTTCACTTTATTGTGAATGATAAAATATTTTGCACCCGTGGCTCAACTGGATAGAGTACCTGACTACGAATCAGGCGGTTGCAGGTTCGAATCCTGCCGGGTGTATTAGAGTAAAACGGGAAGTAGCTCAGCTTGGTAGAGCACTTGGTTTGGGACCAAGGGGTCGCAGGTTCGAATCCTGTCTTCCCGATTTGTTTATTCTTATATGGGGGATTAGCTCAGCTGGGAGAGCGCCTGCTTTGCACGCAGGAGGTCAGCGGTTCGATCCCGCTATTCTCCATTTTTTGGCGGTGTAGCTCAGCTGGCTAGAGCGTCCGGTTCATACCCGGGAGGTCATGGGTTCGATCCCCTTCGCCGCTATCTAAGGCCGGACCTTTAGCTCAGGTGGTTAGAGCTCCCCGCTCATAACGGGGTGGTCGTAGGTTCGAGTCCTACAAGGTCCATTATGCATTATGGATTTTGCCATTGGTTAACGGAGGATTACCCAAGTTCGGCTGAAGGGAACGGTCTTGAAAACCGTCAGGCGTGTAAGAGCGCGCGTGGGTTCGAATCCCACATCCTCCTTTGAGAATATGCGGGTGTAGTTTAGTGGTAAAACCACAGCCTTCCAAGCTGTTGTCGGGAGTTCGATTCTCCTCACCCGCTTTATTGATAATGGGCCTGTAGCTCAGCTGGTTAGAGCGCACCCCTGATAAGGGTGAGGTCGGTGGTTCGAGTCCACTCAGGCCCATAGCAATAATTAATTGTTATTTTGAATTGGCTCATGGGGAAGTACTCAAGTGGCTGAAGAGGCGCCCCTGCTAAGGGTGTAGGTCGGTTTATACCGGCGCGAGGGTTCAAATCCCTCCTTCTCCGTTATTCTTATATACTTGCCAATGAGTTTTGATATTGGCCCGTTGGTCAAGCGGTTAAGACACCGCCCTTTCACGGCGGTAACACGGGTT
>NZ_JBNUPF010000052.1:0-1810 GCF_050409565.1 Facklamia sp. P12955 | reverse complement strand
GGGGCTGTATCATAAGTCCATTTTTGCTATAACCTTTAAAATAAGACCCGAGATAAAATGTCCACGCATTTTATCTCGGGTCTTTATTTTTTCTTGTTCTTGGATATATAACACCAGTTTATTGATATTGTATGCCAGTAATGCAATGCCTAATTCAATTTTCACCTTCCGTCTGCCTCGAAGGTGGACTCGGGTGAAACCTAAAGAACCCTTGAGATAGCCAAAGGCAGTTTCAACATCGATTTTTCGGCGGGCATAAATGGCTTGGGTGGTTTCTTCTTCAGCCAGTGCACGTTGTTTAGCTTTAAAATATTCCCAAGAAGGATTGACGCTGATTTTTCGGATGGAACCTTTCGGAGTAAATGCGGCTTCAATGCGTTCGCCTCCTGAAGTGTGCGTTTCAGCTTTGTATTCTTTGAATTGTTGAATCTCGTCATAATGATTTTTTCGCTCACGGTAAGCACTGAAATTGAAACGTACCCCTTGAAGGTCAATATAATAATCATCTGCTTCATGATAAGTCCAATTGAAGACTTTCTTTTCATCGGATTGCCATTTTTTTGTCTGTTCTTTTAACATCGTGCTATAGGGGATGATGGCGATGGTATCGGGATGATGGTCTTCTAAGTAGGCATAGATGGACTCGGAACCATACCCAGCGTCCATCGAAACATAAGTCATCGAATCAATGAGTGCACGGTGGGTCTCAAAGAATGGTTGAAGCGTTCGTGTGTCGGTTGGATTGGGATAGATGTCATAAGCTAATACATATTGATTACTGGTGGCGATTTGTAGGTTATAGCCAGGTTTAGTTTGACCGTTTCGCATTGGATCTTCTTTCATCCGCATAAAGGTCGCGTCAGTATCCGTTTTAGAATAAGAATGACGGTCACCTAAAAGATGACAATGTTTTTCATAGTTTTGTTTCTTTTCAATGCGTTCATTGAGTTGGTGCTTGAGAGATTTTAAGCGACGACGTGATTGCTTGGCCGGATTAGGCGATTGTTTCTTTGTTTCTTCCACTTCTTTTTCTAAAGCTTCGAGACAGCTCTCTAACTGTGTCATCACTTCTTCCAGCTGATCCATCGTTAAGTCTGTTCCCTCAGGAAGTGTCATGTCTTGATAGGCTACTTTGGTTTCTTTTAACAGCTCTTTGATTTGTGCTTCATTGGCTTCATCAAAACGGATGATGTTCTTTTTCCAGACGAAGGTATATTTATTCGCATTCGCTAAAATTTTTGTTCCATCAATAAATAAAGCATCGTCTATCAGACGTTGTTCCATTAAATAGTTTACAAGTCCATCAAACCCAGCATCTAGAATGTCTTGAATGCTCTCATCCACTCGGCATCGGCAGATCGTGGTATGTGAAGGGACTCTACCTTGTGTTAACCATTGAGCCGGTAAGTTTTCAGCCGCAAAGCGTTCAATCTTCCGACTGGTAAATATCTCTCGAGTATAGGCAAAGAGAATGAGCTTTAAGACGGCAGATAAAGGGTATTCTCTCGGGCGACCAAACACATAAGGATGATCAATGGCTAATTGGTTGACCAAGCCATCAATAAAGTGGACAACATGTGCTTCTTCAGGAATATAGGCATAAGAGATTTCCAAAGCTAATTGATTGGTGTTATAATGAAAGTGCATTTTTTATGTCCTTTCTTTTGTGTTAGAGGAGAGGCATTGACGAAGCAGAAAGCGTCAACTTTCTGCTTTTTTATATCTTCATTATACCATAAAAACCACTATAAACATTGTTTAAACAACGTTTATAGTGGTTTTTCGGTTTGAGACTTATGATACAGCCCCT
>NZ_JBNUPF010000051.1:0-1973 GCF_050409565.1 Facklamia sp. P12955 | reverse complement strand
TGTTTTGTTTGGTTATTTACCTATTAATATAGCTAATGAACTCTGCGTTTATTGAGTGTTGCACTTGTTATGATAATTTATCTTTTTAAAACAAACCAAGCATACAGTGCAAATCCTCCTATCATAATAATCAAAGTTAAAATTTGCTTTAACTCGTAGGGAAGAGGCGATAGGTTTAAAAGATATTCTGGTAGTGTAATTAACAAAAGTGTTACGAGTAAAACCGCTGTTTTGGACCAAATTGATAATAAAATTAAGTTCAACACCATAATAGACCCAATGAGAAGGCTGACGGTGGAGTCTAATGTTATAATTGGTGTTTGAGTCATACTATCTACATAATATAAAGCAACATAGGCAGCTATAGTTACAAGTGAAATAATAGCAAATACTAAATACTTCATTTTGTCTGATAATCTAGCTGGAATAATTTTTCTAAAAGCAGCAAGCACTGCAACAATAAATGCTCCAGCAATAACTAAATGACCCATAATCTCTAGAATCGAAAAAGAGAATTCGCCTCTCATCAAATTAGGTAAGATAATGAAAGAATAGGATGCAACCATAATGCCAATAATATTCTTAATAGCAGAACGGTGATCAACTAACATTTCATTGGCTATTGACCTCATATAATCTTTAGGCGACGAACCAATAATATGCTCAATCGGCTTCCCTTGGCCTTCAGCTTGTATGAGATGATCTTCTAACTCACTAACTATCTCCTCAATCTCATTCGTTTCCTTACCTTTAGAAACTAAGTATACGGTTAGATTTTCTAAAAACTCTTTACTTTGTTTCGATAGTTGAGTATTATTTTCCATTTGTTCCATCTCCTTTATCACTATCCGTGTACGACTCTCTATTTAAAACCTTGTTAACGCTACTTTGAAGGTTTTCCCAGCGCTTAATAAAATGATCCAATTCATCTGCGCCTTTTTCAGTCAGGGAATAATATTTCCTTTTGGGACCTGCAGTGGATTTTTTTAGTGTCGATGATACTAAACCCTCTCTTTTCATTCGCATTAATAAAGGATAGATCGTACCCTCACTCATCGAATGAAAACCATAACGGGATAATTTTTCTGCCAGTTCATAACCATATACTTCTTTATTTTTTATAATCATCAGAATGCATCCATCAATGACTCCTTTTAACATTTGTGTAGAAGACAAATTACCCCTCCTTTTACAGAACGAATTCACTATCTTGTATTACATAGTATTTTAAGATTATTATACAGCTAGCTACCTTGTAATGCAAGAGTTAGTTTAAAATTCAATTACCCCTTCTTAAAGATGAGGTGACTCTTCTAATATTAAGTTTTGGTGAATTGTAAAATGAACTTAGCCATATAAATTAGAAAAAGAGCCAGTGAGTCTGCTAATCTATGTAGTAACAACACAGACATAGAATAGCAGACTCCACATGGCTCAAACCGAGCAATCACTCGGTTACTCGGACGTTCACCTCAGACCATTCATACAAAAGTGAAACGCGGGACAGTTACTCAGAAACGCAAACAATCTGTAAACGGAAAGACTTATCTCTACTTCAGGGATGTCTATAGTGCTGCTGCGGGACAAGCGGCGTATGACCCCTTGCATGAGGGAACGGGACGACAACCTAAGTGGGGCAATAGTAAGGACTTTATCGATTGGGCGGATAAGGCTACTCAGTGAGAGGTGGAGCCCTGATGCGGTTGTTGGTTACGCTGAACGTCATAAATTGTTCTGTGAAGACTTGATCCCTTGCACAAAAACGCTTTATAACTGGATCAATGCGGGTCTCATGCGAACGAAGAATAGTGATTTACCTGAAAAGGTATCACGCAAACCGCACAAGGCTTTTGAACCTGGACCCAGACGCCGCAAAATCCTGGGCAAATCGGTTGAAGAACGCCCCCAGAAAGTGGAAGACCGTGAGGAATGGGGACACTGGGAAATCGATACTGTGGTAGGTCCGCATGGTG
>NZ_JBNUPF010000050.1:0-2131 GCF_050409565.1 Facklamia sp. P12955 | reverse complement strand
TAAAACGAGGCGATTGGCTAAGCAAAATAGCTAATATGCATGGGATTACGGTTGCACAATTGAAGTCTTGGAATAATTTAAAATCAAATTATATTTACACAGGGGATATTTTATATGTTTCTCAACCAAATTTAACATCGAATCTGAATCCCTCCAAGCCAGATAGTAATACTCAAGTTGCAGTAAAAACTTATGTCGTTCAAAATGGCGATTCTTTATATTCAGTCGCTAAAAAATTTGGAGTCTCTGTTTCCAATTTAAAGAAATGGAATGAAATGACTTCCAATACTCTTTATGCTGGATATACTTTAATAGTGAATAATGCCCAACCTGCCTCTCCGATTGTACAAATTGAAGATCAAGGTAAACAATATAGGGAAAATCAATCAGTAAAGCATACACCTTATGAGTACAGTTACCACATTGTTCAAGAGGGAGATAGTATAGAAACAATTTCTTGGCAGCATGAAATGAAAGTTAGCGAATTGAAAAAAATTAATAATTTAACTTCTAATCGCTTAAGTGTCGGTCAAAAAATTCTTATTTCTAAAGTCCCAACTCAAGAAAAAGTTAATGTTGAACCGAATGAGGTAAGTAATGCCAATGTTGAGCGTTTATTAGATATTGCAAGAAGTTATCTGGGAGTTCCTAAATACTCACCCGAACATCGTGCGTTAGTCGATGCTTATAATCGGATTTATCCAAAACCGGTTGGTTACAGCTTGACGTATGATGATGATTGGTGTGATGCTTTTGTAACTCACATCGCAGATGAGGCCGGCCTTTCTCACTTAACTGGGCGAGAAGTAGGTGTTGAACGTCATAAAAACATTGTGAAGAATAAAGGAATTTGGATGGGGCTTACCAAGCCCAAGGCTGGAGATATCGTCTTCTTCAACTGGGATGGTTATCGTAACGGTTGGGGGCATCATATTGGAATCGTAGAGTCTTATAATAATGGATTAATTACAACTTTCGAAGGAAATACCCGAGTGAATGATTCCAAACTAATGGTCGCTCGCAAAGAGTTTGCATGGGATAGTATCTACATTCAAGGTTATGGACGTCCACGTTATTAAACATAAACTATTAAAAAGGTTGAACGTTGATAGACGTCCAACCTTTTTTACTTTGAATGACTATTATTACAATCTTTGAGAAGCTATTAAGATTATATTTCAATTTTAGATATATGTTTCTTCATTTATAATTGAATTGCAAAACATTCAATTAAATTATAAATGAAGAACTCCTAATGAAAGGTAATTTGTTGAAATCAAGTATAATAACTATTTCTATGTCAGCACTTGCTGCCGTTTCAGTCTCAAGTCTTGCGCCCAACAATTCCATCTATGCTCAAGAAAGCAATGTTTTATACGGAAGCTACACAGTAAAAGCGGGTGATGCCAAATATCGCATTGCAATTAACCATGGCATGACGATGGATGAATTGAAAGAGTAAAATGGCTTAATAAGTAATTTAATCCATCCAGGTGATGTCTTAAAGGTACGCATTAAAGACAAGAAAGAACTTGAAAATAATCCAGTAGAAGAAGCAGAGACTAAAAACCTAGAGGATAAATCGAAACCTTTAGCTGATGAAATTGCAACAATCGGTCAATCAATAATCTGTGTATCTAAGGCGAAAACCTATATTGTTCGTCGAGGTGATCGGTTAGGCAAAATAGCTAATATGCACGCTTTATCATGATCGCTCTGTAGATGTCCCAAGATATTCAACTCTACCATATCATACCAATGAAAAGATCGTTGAAGGCAAGCGCTTAGCTGATAGTATTCAGAACTCCTCATTAGTAGCTGCAACTGGGGGGCTAGCTAGTCAAGGAATACACCCTCAAAACCTTCACGTGACACCTACTACAGACATGCCTGCAGCTTTAGTGGATCTTGGCTTTATGGATAATCCTACCGAATTGAAAAAAACTGACTGATTCCGTTTATCAAGCTAAATTAGTTGAGGGATTGATTAATGGTATTAATACTTACTTTAATGACTAAATAAAAATAAGACTTTGCAAATCATATTTGATTTTGCGAAGTCTTTTTATTTTAAAAGGGGCTGTATCATAAGTCCATTTTTGCTATAACCTTTAAAATAAGACCCGAGATA
>NZ_JBNUPF010000049.1:0-2594 GCF_050409565.1 Facklamia sp. P12955 | reverse complement strand
CGAAAGATCATCTAAAATGCGAGGTTAGGATCGGAAATAACAGAAGTATTGATCTGATAATTACAATCTTGAAATGTAGGTTACACAATTTATTTGACACTACCTTCGACATTGATCTATAATACATTTATATAGGGATTTAAGGCTGTATTATTTAAAATAATAAGTTTCAAGGTTTTATCTAAAGCTTTTGAGGTCATAATAGTTGTTGTCAAAAAGCAAAAATATATTTAAAGAAGTTTATACACTTGACTTTTCTTTACATTTCAATTAGTTTATAATAAATTAATGTATATTATGCATTGATTATTTTGAAAGGGGTTATGATATGGTGTTAGAAAATAAAAACAGATTTGCCTTAAGAAAAAAATCTTTTGGCTTATGTTCAGTAGCAATTGGTTCATTTATAGTAATGAGTTCATTTGGCATTACACAAGCTTCGGCTAACGAATTGACTGATGAGAATTTTTCTCATGCAGTAATTTTAGAGGAAGTAGTAACTGAAGATCAAGCAGTAACTGAAGAAGTAGTAGTAACTGAAGAAGAAGTAGTAACTGAAGAAGAAGTAGTAACTGAAGAGCAAGCAGTAACTGAAGAAGAAACAGTAACGGAAGAGGAAATTCATTTAAATCAAATAGAAGAAGATTCATCACTTAGTTCAAACAGTAATGAACTTGAATTACAAGAGAAACCTCAAATTGTTACAGACAATGACGTTCAATTTCAGCCAATGCAAAATTATAATCAATTTCAAAATTTTCCCTCACAAAATGTTATTTCCTATACAGGAGGTGGAGTTGATGTAACTCCACTTGAAGCGAAAAAACTGGAGACGGGAGATATTCAGTATTCTTTCCAGGTCTCTTTTGCTGGAATTACAAGTTCGGATCATGTCCAAACCGCAACATCTTATAGTTTAGTGGTTCCTTCTCTATTAAAAGATATTAAAATCACACAAATTGGGACATATGATGGGGATAAATTAAAAGATGAAGCAGGTGATTGGCACTATACGGATATCAAAAAAATACATGATGCAGCAGTTGATATTTTATTACCATTAGAAATGATTAAAGAGTATGAAGGAGTCGAGTACCCAGCTTTATCAGATGCCTTTGATCTACGTGATCAACTACTAAGAGAATATACTGGGGATGAGTATAGTTATGCCGGAAAATTCGGTAATCTAGCAACATTGGATGAAGTGCGCGCCTTAAAAGCTAAAGGATTTGATTATTTACCTGGAGGCATTGTAGATCGAGGCTACACGGCAACACACTCATCATATCAACCTAAAGGAGAAATGTTTACTTCTACGAAAGGATACGCTTCTCCGGAAGAAGCAATCAAGCAATTCAAGTTAAGTCAAAATCAAGAATTGGATGATGAAGGCTTTAGCACAGTTCGAAGATTTGCCATTAATTCAGGAACTCTTTCCTCTCGTTTTCCTATTGCTATTCGGTTGGATTATGTTGTGACAAAAGAACAGGCTCAAAAGACTCCTATTTTACCACTATGGGCTGGATTAGAATGGCGAGCTTTTTTTGAAAGTCGTGAGCCGGATAGTCATGAAGATGGATCTCAAAATTTAACTTCTTATGGTGAATTCACCGCTGCTTATCAATTCTTAGCGCATCCTGAAGTCATTCAAGAAACCCAACTATCAAAAGATGGATTGGCAGGGACACAAGTTGGCCTTAACCAATATACAGGTGATTGGAAAATGATCGGCAATGATGTGACAAGTTCTACTTTTAATTATGTAGAAACATTCAATTTGCATAGTAATCCAGCAATAACCTATTATGCTTCAGAAACGGATGATTATCGGGACATTGCAGCTGTGCAATATATTCCTGAAGATAATCTACCGTTGACACCACTCAATGAAGTGCCAACTCTCACTGTTAAAGACATGCGTATTGCTCAAAATGATAATACTTTTACCTTAGGTTCATTAATTTCAGACGCACAAGATGCTGAAGACGGTGATTTAAAAGAGTCAGTTGTGATTACCAGTGATGGAGGCTTCAACCCAAATGTTCCTGGGGAATACACGATTACTTTTAAAGTAAGGGATAAAGATGGCGCAACTATTACTAAGTCATCTCTTGTTACAGTTTCACCAAAATGGACCGCAATCAATGAAGCACCAACCCTCACCGTTGAAGACAAGCGTATTGCTCAAGGTGATAATACTTTTACCTTAGGTTCATTAATTTCAGACGCACAAGATGCTGAAGATGGTAATTTAAAAGAGTTCGTTGTGATCACCAATGATGGAGGGTTCAACCCAAATGTTCCTGGAAAATATACAATTACCTTTAAAGTAACGGATAAAGATGGCGCAACTATTTCTAAATCAGCAGTCGTAACTGTAGAGGAAGAAATGACACCATTGACGCCACTTAATGAAGCGCCAACACTTAGTGTTAAAAATAGCACCATTGCTCAAGGTGACGAAAGCTTTACTTTAGCTTCATTAATAACAGACGCACAAGATGCTGAAGATGGTGATTTAAAAGAGTCAGTTGTGATCACCAATGATGGAGGGTTCAACCCAAATGTTCCTGGAAAATATACAATTACCTTTA
>NZ_JBNUPF010000048.1:0-3146 GCF_050409565.1 Facklamia sp. P12955 | reverse complement strand
GTGGGACATTTTGATTTGTGTTCTCTTGAGACATTATCATTTACGTTTAACAAAACTTTGACTATCTTTACAAAAAAATTTGCATAAAAATGTGCTATTGATTATAATTTAGCTAGATGTTCATAAGGGAGTAACTTAAGATAGATGATATCTTGGCTGTATCAACAACGTTAAGTAGTTTTACTACTGGTACAGTCTGAAATAGTGAGACTTATGCCATTGAGCGCAGCTTTGTGTTGCCCAAGTGGCATGAGTCTTTTTTCTATTCGAAGTCAATCTTATAAACACGTTAAATTAAAGGGGGAAAGTGGATGTCTAGCAAAGATTTTGTTGCTTATACTAAATCAAATCAAGAGATTATAAGCGAATTAGATACCGATATTAAGAGCGGATTAAGTCAAACAGAAGTAAAAAAGCGTTTGGAGCAATACGGTGAAAACACCTTGAAAGAAGAAGAAACAAGGTCTCTTCTACAAAAATTTGTGGACCAATTTAAAGATTTTATGATCATTGTTCTGTTAGTTGCTTCTGTCATATCTGCATTTGTTGGATATATGGAGGGAGAAGGACCAACTGATTCAATTATTATTCTGATTGTTGTCCTATTAAATGCAGTGCTTGGAGTTTTCCAAGAGGCTAAGGCCGAAGATGCCATTAACGCCTTGCGTGATATGTCTTCACCTGAAGCCAACGTATTACGCGATGGAGAATATATGAAAATCAAATCAACTGAACTTGTTCCTGGTGATGTAGTTAGTTTAGAAGCTGGTGACATCGTTCCTGCGGACTTACGCTTAGTTGAAACCAATTCCTTAAAAGTCGAAGAAGCGGCACTAACTGGCGAATCTGTTCCAGTTGAAAAACATGCCGAAGCGGTTATTGAAAAAGAAGCTGGGATTGGTGATCGATCCAATATGGCTTTCTCTTCAACCAATATTACCTATGGACGCGCTTTAGGAATCGTCACTCACACAGGGATGGATACAGAAGTTGGACATATTGCAGCCATGTTGTCTTCGACGGAAAAGCAGCTCACTCCACTCCAAAAAGACCAAGAAAAATTGGGTAAAACACTTACCTATTTAATTATCGCAATCGCTATCATAACTTTTATTGTTGGTGTCTTTCTTAAAGGATTCTCGCCAATTCAAATGTTATTAGTTTCTATTTCATTGGCAGTTGCCGCTATTCCAGAAGGCTTACCTGCTATTTCAACCATTATTCTATCTTTAGGCACGCGAACCATGGCTGCCAGAAATGCCTTGGTAAGAACTCTTCCTGCTGTTGAAACTTTAGGATCAACTATGGTTATTTGTTCAGACAAAACCGGTACTTTAACACTGAATCAAATGACTGTTGAAAAGGTTTATTATGATGGTCAATTGCATTATGCTCAAGATCCACTTGATAATAATGGTAAATTTATTTGCTCTTTCGCTTTCCCTAATGACTCTAAAGTCGATGCTCAAGGAAATGTCAACGGTGACCCTACTGAAACAGCCCTCATTCAATACGCCTTAGACCATGGGATGGATCTCAAAGGACAATTAAGACAATTCCCTCGAGTAGAGGAAATTCCTTTTGATTCAGGCCGTAAATTAATGTCAACCATTCATGAGACCGATGATGGCCGTTATCTAGTCTTTGTTAAAGGAGCTCCTGATCAATTAATTAAGCGCTCAAGCTCTATTCAAAAAGCCCAAGAAGTTACTGCAATGACTGAGGCTGATCGAGAAGAAATTATAGAAGTCAATGCTAAATTAGGTCGGCAAGCATTAAGAGTTTTAGCAGGTGCCTATAAAATAATTGATGAGATTCCCGCTGAAGTTACAACGGAAACCTTAGAAAAGGACCTAGTTTTCACTGGTTTAGTCGGTATGATTGACCCAGAAAGAACAGAAGCCAAAGCTTCTATTGAAAAAGCGCGTATGGCTGGTATTCGTACTGTCATGATCACAGGAGACCACGCAATGACTGCTCAGGCCATTGCTGAACGTTTAACTATCTTAGACCCAAATGACAGCGAAAATGAACGTCACGTAATGACCGGAGCCCAATTAGATGAAATTACAGACGATCAGTTAGCTAAAGAAGTTGGAAATTACTCAGTTTATGCTAGGGTTTCACCAGAGCATAAAGTGCGTATTATCCGTGCTTGGCAAGCCAATGATGCCGTTGTCTCAATGACCGGTGATGGAGTTAATGATGCGCCATCTCTTAAACAAGCCGATATTGGTGTCGGTATGGGTATCACTGGTACAGAAGTCTCTAAGGGTGCTTCAGACATGGTCTTAGCTGATGATAATTTCCAAACCATAGTTGTAGCAGTCGAAGAAGGACGAAAAGTATTTGCTAATATCCAAAAAGCTGTTCAGTTCTTACTTTCTGCTAACCTTGGAGAGGTGATCACTTTATTTACAGCCACTTTATTCGGTTGGGTGATTTTAGAACCAATTCATATCCTGTGGATTAACTTAGTAACGGATGTCTTCCCTGCTATCGCATTAGGTATGGAGAAAGCAGAGTCTGATGTAATGTCACACCGTCCACGTACTAAAAAAGATTCTTTCTTATCCTTTGGGGTGGCACCCTCTATCCTTTATCAAGGGATTCTAGAAGCTTTAATTACGCTATTCGTATATTGGTATGCTGCTGAAGGCCCAATGCAAACATCCTTAATAGGAGAGGAACGACACGTTCTTGCTGAGACTATGGCCTTCATTACACTTGGTTTAATCCAACTATTCCATTCATATAACGTCAAATCCGTTTTCGCTTCCCTATTCAGCCGTAATCCTTTTGACAACAAGTGGCTAAACTTAGCCTTCTTAGTATCCGGAGCAATGCTTTTAGGTGTTGTATTAATTCCTGGTATCAGTCAATTCTTTGATGTTCATGCTTTAACAGCTGGACAATGGGGAATTGTTGTCGCAGCCGCCCTCTCAATTGTGGTGGTGGTAGAAATTGTTAAATTTATTATGCGTTTAAGTGGGTTCGCTGACAAATATAATCAATAAGCCTATCAAAAAAGCTGGGACAAAAGGACCTCTCAGCTACCTCAAAATTTACAGCGAGCCTAGATTGGAAAGTAACTTTCCAATCTAGGCTCGCTGCTTTGGGTATTTACGTAGATTATTGGCCATAAA
>NZ_JBNUPF010000047.1:0-3235 GCF_050409565.1 Facklamia sp. P12955 | reverse complement strand
CATCATCTGGATCTGTTATATCAGGATCTCCATCGCCATCTGTATCGCGTTGAACGGTAATAGTGAACTCTTCCGTTGAAGTGTTTCCTGCTTGGTCTTTAGCTGCTACTGTAACAATGAATTTGCGTTCTTCTTCCCAATTTGTTGGGTCCTCTGAAGAATCGTTCCAATCTGTTACTTCTGGAGTTCCACTGATTTTTCTTGTCTTAGGATCATAGGTCACTCCTTTTGGTAAGTTATTAACTGTAACTTCTGCCTTTTCATCATCTGTTTCAACAAGAATATCTGTGATACTATTACCTTCGGTCACAGTTTGATCTTCAATCTGTGTAATTTTTGGAGGTGTACTGTCTGGTTCTGCTAAAAACGAATCTGCTGCTAGAGCAGTATTTAAAGAGCTTGTATCCTCTCCTGGGAGAAAAATTGCTGAAGTGAATCTAGTCAATTTATCAATCTTTGGAACTACTATTGAATAACTACCGTAAGAACCATCCACATTAGATACAAAGTTTCTAGCTGTCCCATATGCAACGCCATCTTTAAACCACTGAACTTGATACTCTCTACTTGGTAATAAACCACCTGTTGCTGTACTTACTGTTTCGCCTTCTTTAGCAAAGTTTTGAGCAGTATCATATTCTAATACACTATGCATTGGCTGTGGTGCAATAAATGCAAAGTTAACTTTACTAATATTGCTTGAAGCTAAAACAATTGGAGAAAAATCACCTTTTCCATCTAAATTTTGAAACATATTGGTTTGTGCAGAGTTACTCCATACCGCATAGTCATTTAATAATGCAGATACATACATATAATCCTGGTTAATATGTCTATGCTTTAATCCTATTGTTCCATTCCATGCTCTTAAATCGTTATGAGAAACGTCTTCGTCAGAAACTAATTTCCCAAACTCCTCATCAGAGACTGTCCAAGAAATTTGAGCACCACTATTTTTTTTATAGGGACTAATACCATATAATCCCTTAAACGGAATATAATAGCTTCCATCTGTGTTAACTTTTGCAACAACTGTTTCAGCTAAATGAGATCCTTTCCCATTGGCAGTTTCATAAACAGAAATGATATTAGCTTGAGCCGTCTTAAATTCTTCAAGAGTGTAGTTTGGATGTTCTTTCTTCCAAACATCAAAAAGCTTAGCGACTTCATCATTCACATAAGAAGCAGCAATTTTAACACCGGTTGCATTTATATCCCATTTATTTTTAATCCAACCACCTGCTAATGAACCCTCTGAATCTCGTAAGTCATACCAAACATTCCCTCTGACAGTTCCATAAATGCCTTGATCTGCAAATATTCCATCCTCACTTGGAGGCAATGTATGATCTGCTTCAGGTTTGTGTAAATAATCTTTCAAATTAGGTTTTTCTTGCAAAACTACTTGTGAATTTACTATTCTATTTATTCCAGCTGTAAAATCCCACGACTCGTTCTTTCGGTCTAACCTATCATGAAACCCTGTCATATGGTCTCCGTGCTTAATAACATTGTATTTATCAGGATCAGGGTTTTCTACCCAAGTTCTAATAGAAAATTTGCCATCTCCAGCTAATTTAAAACTATATTCATTTCCTTTAGAATCTACTTCGGGCTTGGATAAATCTATAGCAAATGTACCGTCTGGATTAGTAGTAGTGTAATAAACATTTGATACATGTCCTGCTCCATTAACCCACTGTAAATAAACTTTTACACCCGCTATTCGCTCAGCATCATCTTGATTAGTATCGTGAATTCCTCCATTTTTATAAACCCAAGCAATACCACTATATGTCTGGTTTTTAGTCGAATCTCCCGGAGAATAAATTGCACTTTTTTGCAAATTAGTTTGAATTTCTGAAGATCCAACCAAAGAGTTAGCTCCCACTTTTGCTGCTTCACTACGTTTTCCTGACTCACTGATTACAACAACTTCTACGACATCCATGCTATCTACAGATAAATTGGTGAATTTAAAAGAACCAGCTTCTACTGGAGCTGTTAAAATTGATCCGTCAGCTAATTTAAGCTCTACGCTTTGGCCTTTTGCTTGACCTGTTATTTCAGTATTACTGATATTAAAATATACATTGGTAGCTTTCTCAACTATTTCTTTAGCTTTAACCTGTACTGTTTCACTACGAACCTCATTTTCTCCAATCACAGTTACTTCAACAATTTCCTCACTGGATACTGTTAAATCACTGAATTTAAAAGAGCCTGCTTCTACTGGAGTTGTCAAAATTGTCCCGCCAGCTAATTTAAGCTCCACGCTTTGGCCTTTTGCTTGACCTGTAAGCTCAGTGTTGTCAGCATTAAAAGCTAAGTTAACTGCCTTTTCAACCACAACTGGTTCAGAGACAAGTTCCTTCGCTGAAACATTAGCTTTTGTTGATGTTTTTTGTGCTGGTTCAACTACCGTTTCTTCACCTTCTGTTGGAGAATCAACAGCTGTTTCTTCAACTTTAGATGGATCTTCAGTAGCTGACAAATCAGCTTCTAATGCCGGATCAATTCCCAATCCCTCGTTTTGATTACTATTCCCTATTTCAACTACATCTAATTCTTCAGAACTTGCTGAAGTTAGATTTTCAGCTGAAACACTAATAGTATTGACACCACTAAGAATGAATAGTGATGAAATGAGTACCGAACATGAACCAAAAGCAAATTTCCTAATAGAATATTTATTAGTTTTATTCATTAATTTTCTTTGATTCATAAATTTATTTCTTTTTCCTAACAAAGAATCACCCCTTTAAAATTTTTACATATTAATTGTATACTATTATTATAAAAATTTCTACCATATTATAACTATATGTGTGTTTTTGGGATAGTTAAGATTTATTGTATAATATCCAGTCTCAATAAAAAAAGATCTCTATTTATTAAGTTTTCAGCATCGGCATTTTATGAGAGTATTACTATTCTCGAGTTTCAATGAGGTTGGTACAAAAGCCACTAGAAGGCCCAACTCTTTGATGTGAACCCCCAGAGGTTGGAATTTAAATTTAAGCGGCTAATTGAGTGGTATAGATTTGGTGTTCAGCCGAAGACATGCCGCTCATTTAGCGTAAAATATTTTTTGTAAGCTCCGAGTCTCCGTAGAAAAAGAGACCTCACTTTTGTAGGGTTGTAATACCAACGAAACAATCATAGACAGGAGCTCCCATTTGGAAGACTTTAACACAAAATGATTCACAGCACTAGCACAAGGAGAATCTATTCA
>NZ_JBNUPF010000046.1:0-3444 GCF_050409565.1 Facklamia sp. P12955 | reverse complement strand
CTAAAGAAGAAAGTACCAAAGAAAAAAGCTCTAAAAAAGAGAGCTCTAAAGAAGAGAGTACCAAAGAAATAAGTTCTAAAGAAGACATACATAAACAAAAGGATATTGTTGCCACCCTTCAAGATAATGATGATTTCAGTATTTTAGCGGCTGCTTTTGAAAAAACTAATTTAGTTGAAATCTTACAAGAAAACGAACCATATACCCTCTTCGCCCCAACGGATGAAGCTTTTGAGCAATTATTAGAAGAGCTTGATATCACGGAGCAAGAGCTACTAACACAGCCTGATCTTAATAAACTATTAACTTATCACCTGGTGGCTAGTAAAATTTTGGCTGAAGATTTAAAAGACGGAAAATCTGTTGAAACTGTTAATGGAGAAAAAGTGGCCTTCGATTTTTCAGAAGACGAGCCGATGATCAGTGAATCGATGATTACTTCTACCGATTTAGAAGTTTCCAATGGAGTTATTCATATCATTGACACAGTTTTAATTCCTAAAGACTTCGAGTTACAAAAAGTGGATACTAAATAAGCTAGGCAAAGCTTTTCTTATTTTCTATTAACGTCAAAGAGGCTGAATAAATAAAGTTCTATAATAAATAGGGTGGATGCTATCCAAGGAGATTAAGCAATTAACGGTTGCTTAGTCTCCTTTTCTTTTCTTCCTGACACATATAATCTTGATATTAAAAGTATTCTATTTTTGAAATGGGAGTCGTTTTTATAGCCATAAGCATGGCGTTTAAGCACTTTAATCGTGTTATTAATCCCTTCAATAGGGCCATTAGTCAGTGTGTGATAATGAAAGTTATTCTTAATGTATTGTTTAAACTTAGTAACTGTCCTTAGGACTCTCTTAAGCCCCGGTGCAAGCGATTGATTTGAAGCCTGATAAAGGGTAGTCATAAACATTAGAGGGTCTGATTGTTCGAGAGAGAAATGAAGGTCTTGAACCACACGATAGACGTCTTTAAGGACTTCATTTTGATTTAACAGGTAATCCACCACATTCCCTGTATTCGTTAAAGAGTCAAAAATAGGATATCTTTCATAGCGTGTGTATTCAAGCTTCGTTTCCTTCATTAAAAACAGTTTCCAGTACCTCTTAAGCTTATTATAGAGCCTTCTGTCTTTATATCTTACTTGGTTCATTCCTTGAATCCGACAACGGTTCAATTCACGGTTAAGAGATTGAACGATATGGAATCGGTCAATAATAATGGAAGCATTAGGAAATAATTGACGGATCAATTCAATATAGGGGACATACCTATCAATACAAATGGTTTTTACTTTTTTTCGTTCGTGTCGACTATATCGGTAAAAGTGCTCTTTCAACGCATATAAACGACGATCCTCTACGATATCAACGACTTGGTGAGTCAGAGCATCACAATAGATAAAGCTCATAGACCCTTTAACGGAACGGGTCGATTTGAATTCATCAAAACAAAGATGTGCTGGAAGAGTGGTAGGTTGTTTACGTATTGTAGCAGCGAAAGCATCGACCACACGTCGTACGGTATGAATAGAGACAGGTGTTTGAGAAGCAATTTTCTTTTCAGCAGTAGTGTCCGTTGCCAAGCTGGCGATTTTTTTTGCTTAGTGGCACGCGAGATAAAGCAGTTCTTCTCAACCAAATTGGTTTCTGCAGTGAAGGAGTGGCCACAATTTCGACAAAGGTAAGGTTGTTTTTTAAAAAGTAAGTAGCAAGCTTGCCCTGCACTTTCTAAGTAGGTGATTCTAGAGGAGCGTGTGCCGTTTTTAACGACAACTCCTTCCTTTTGGCAACAAAGACAGCTATCAACAGGATAGGTCAGTGTACACTTTATGTGAAGCTTATTTTTGATCTTTTCCACACAATTATCAGAGAATTTTACGTTAGGGTCTTTTATAGTGAGTAATGTTCGTATATCATGAGTCATAGCACAGAGTCCTTTCTATTAGTTGTTGGTACTTTTAATAGATCGGACTTCTGTGTTTTTATGTACCAAAAAAAAGGGTTGAAGGAAGTGTTTTTTCTTCCATCAACCCTATTTATTATAGAACCTAAAATTTGAATAGTTTTATTATAAAACGTTCAAACATCTTAATTTTCTTCTTTTTTTCTGCCTCCTACTGCAATTAATCCTAATCCACTTAGAATTGAAAGAGCAACTCCAGAAAAAATCATTAAATTATCTGATTCTCCAGTAGTTGGAAGCATTTCAGATTTAGAAGGTGAATCATTTTCCGGTTTAGTTGATCCATTGTTGTTGCTAATATTTGCTTTTTTATCAGAAACAATTACATTAACTTTTATTGTTTCTGATGAACCGTCTGGATATGTTACTCGAATAACACCTTCTGATTTACCTGGTTTAGAAACATCTGGTTCTACAACCCACTCAATTTTAGTACCTTCTGGTAAATCATCTTTATTACTAATTCCTTCTGATGAATTTGGAACTTGACCAATTTCTGTTTCAATGTCTTTACCAATTGGTTCATTCTTATCAGCATCTGTTAGTTCATTTTCCGATGGACGACTGTTTGGATCTTTTGGATTCGTTCCTTTATCAATCTCTTCTTGGTCTGCTACACCATCACCATCATCATCTGGATCAGTCACATCAGGTACTCCATCTTTATCTGTATCGCGTTGAACGGTAATTGTTACTGTTTCAGTTGTTGATGACCCACCTGGATTTGTTACTTTGATTTTGATTGGTATTTCGCGTTCTTCTTCAAAATCATTGTTTTCTAAATCATCTTTCCAGTCATCAACGTTTGGTGTACCAGTGATTGTTCCTGTTTCTGGATCATAGGTTAAACCGTCTGGCAACTCTGTCACTTCCACAGTAGCACCCTCATTATCTGGCGTAACCATGATATCTTTGATTGGCTTGCCTTCTACAACTGTTTGATCAGCAATTTCTTCCAATCCCTCAATAGGTGAAATTGGTGTTAATGGAAGACTGTTTGGATCTTTTGGATTCGTTCCCTTGTCAATCTCTTCTTGGTCTGCTACACCATCACCATCATCATCTGGATCAGTCACATCAGGTACTCCATCTTTATCTGTATCGCGTTGAACGGTAATTGTTACTGTTTCAGTTGTTGATGACCCACCTGGATTTGTTACTTTGATTTTGATTGGTATTTCGCGTTCTTCTTCAAAATCATTGTTTTCTAAATCATCTTTCCAGTCATCAACGTTTGGTGTACCAGTGATTGTTCCTGTTTCTGGATCATAGGTTAAACCGTCTGGCAACTCTGTCACTTCCACAGTAGCACCCTCATTATCTGGCGTAACCATGATATCTTTGATTGGCTTGCCTTCTACAACTGTTTGATCAGCAATTTCTTCCAATCCCTCAATAGGTGAAATTGGTGTTAATGGAAGACTGTTTGGATCTTTTGGATCTGATCCTGCTTCTATTTCCTTATCATCTGGAATT
>NZ_JBNUPF010000045.1:0-3860 GCF_050409565.1 Facklamia sp. P12955 | reverse complement strand
TTCAATCTCTTTTGGATCAAAAACGACCAGTTAACGAGACGAAATTAAGAGAAGGCATCACAAAGCCCCAAGTATCTTAATGGAGTAAACTAGCACCCTTCGGTTGCTTCCCTCGCATTTTAGAGGACCTATCAATCCTACAGATCTAAGCGAATCCACATGGTATTCGAAAGATCATCTAAAATGCGAGGTTAGGATCGGAAATAACAGAAGTATTGATCTAATAATTACAATCTTGAAATGTAGGTTACACAATTTATCTGACACTACCCAAGCAACAAGTTAGACTACGAATAAAATCTAAATGTTATAATGATGAAATTATCAATAAAATTAAAAAGTCTAGTATTGTTCAAAATTTTTGGGGTTTAACTTTTGAAAAAGAAATTGGTAGATATATGATGGGTATAAGGATTGAAGTTTTTGAAGCTATTAGTTTTTTAGATTCAAAAAGGATAGTAAAATTTTTAACATCGAATAAAGAATTAATATTTGATGATGGAGAAATGAATAATGCAATTAAAAAAATTATTACTTATTAATACATTTTATTTACTAAATGTATTTTACACTAAAATTCATCAAGCATTGGAAATTTTCACCCCTTATAGTAATGAAAAACAAAATAGACCGCTAAAAAAGGAATAGTTTGATTCAATAGAAAAACTAAGTAAATATAACTCAAATATTTTTAAAGAAATTAAATTTAGTATTAAAGAAGAAAACTATGTGAAAAAATTTGGACAACCCAATATTTTAGATTTGATTCATTTAAGTAATATTCGCTTAGTTGGCAATGATATTTTACTAGAAAGAGAGGTTTATCAATATATAGGATATTACTTAAAAAAAAGAAGGGAGTTTAATAAATAATGATAGAAAGATTTATTGATCAAAGAGGGAGAATAATTGTTATTCCCAAAAAACAAAAAAATAAAATTATTATCTTTGACTATATTTTTGAATTAATCAAAAAAAAAGGTGATGAATTTTCTGAGAGTGAACTAAATAATATTATACAGGTATACTATGATGATTATGCGACAATGAGAAGATATTTAGTAGATTATGGTTATTTAAATAGAGATATATACGGGAGTATATATTGTATAAATTCGGAGATAAATCATGAAAGCTAAAATTCATTATTATTATTATTTGAATTTTTGTCTGTCTCATTAGTTTCATTTTTTAACCCAATATTGTATATTTATTTACTTAAAAACTTTTCATTAAGTGATGTAGGTTTATATCTAGCTCTATTTTGGCTATCGTCTTTTCTTACAGAGATACTATGTGGAGCTATAACAGATGTTATAGGAGAGAGAAAATCAATTTTTTTAAGTGGTCTATTTAGAATTTTAGGGATTTTAATGATATTAAGTAGTTCATATACACTTCTCCTGTTTTCAGCTTTTTTATCCGGAATTAGTGAGTCTTTTTATTCTGGAACATTATCCAGTTGGCTAATCAAAGATTTAAATTTATCACAGGATAGAGATATCTTAGAACACATATTTTCTAAGGCGTCTATTATAGGATTATTGGCTGCATTGGTCATTGGAACTTTGAGTGCGGATGTATTGTATAAATATAATACAGATTTGCCATTTTATTTCAGCATATTATTTAGTATTATTTTAATTGTTTCAGTTATTAAATCTCCAATTAAAGATTTTAAAAATAAAAAAATATCTTTTAAAAATACTTTTAAATATTCATATGGTGAAATAAAAACAATATTTAAACAAATTATGACATCTAAAAAGAGTATTGTATTTATATTATTTTTACTTCTCCCTAAAGTGATAGATATAGGACCATCAAATTAGTGGCAGGCAATATTTTATACTAATAATATAGAAAATATTATTAGTATCATGTGGATAATAATCTCATTAAGTGGGCTTGTAGGGAGTTTAATATCTCATAGGATATTATATAAAAAAATATTTCTTATGTGATAACTTCGTTAACAATAATAGATATTATATTCTTATCCTTATTTATTCTCTCAAAAAATATATGGATGGGAATTATTATTTTTTCAATTCACGTAATGCTTAATACTATAACTGAAATTAAAAGTAATGTCGATCTTCATTCAGATTTTGTGCAAGATGATAATCTACGAAATACAACAATCTCATCTTTTTATAATATTGAATCAATATCTATTTCAATAATATTAGTTTTAAATGGGTTTATTTCTGATCAGTTTGGAATACTGAGAACATGGAATATTACCAATATTGATGTTCTTTTTATTCTTATTATAATTATTTTTAAATATAAAAAAAAGAAAGAGTTTTTTAAATGGCGATTAAAAAAACCTATGAACATTCTGTTATAGAAGAGCATCAGTCCATGCTGTATTTAAATAGTATAAATATACAAGATAATATCAAGGCGCACAAAATTCATAATGAAATAGATTTTATTGATAGTCTCCCAAATATAGAATCATTAGATATTAGTAAATATAAAAAATCTGTATTAAATTGCCAAGTTAACACCCTCTTAATAAGAAATAATTTTGACTACTTATCTTGGAGAAAAAATAAAGATTTTTCTGAGATTAGTTTAATTCCAGTAAAAATGCAAATGCATAACTTTTCCAAGGCTAAGATTAATAGTGAATTTTTTAAAAAAATATGTAATAGTACAACTGAAGTTTTGTTAAAAGATATATTATTTTATATATCTGACACATTGTCTTTAAATGTTATATATTTAAAAGGTATGATAGATGGATATAAATGTGTATTTTTACCTTTAAAAAATATTAATTATATTATTATAGGAGACAAAGTAGGCCCGTTTCATTTTTATTATTTATTACATGAAGTTAGTCATGTAATTGTAAATTTTTGATTAATCAAAATGAATTTAATTTTTTCTATAGAGGAGGAAGAATATTGGGCTCATTTTTTTGAAAGTGCATTTATTAATTCCTATTTTAACAGTGAAAAAGAAAATTATATCGGATTTACACAGGCTCTATTAGAAGAAAATAAAGCAATAACAGAGTTTCAAATTGAACTTTTTAAATATCCATTAAAATATAGCTCTTTAGAAGATAAAAAAAATTATATAAGGATAAATTATTTAAATATAATCTAGTTTCAAGTGAAAAATATATTAATTATGATTTTATGTTTGATTTTTTATCTAATCCTTTTTATTCAGCCTCTTATATTAATGCACAAATAAATGCACTAGATAATATTAATAAAAAAGATATAGTAACTGTTTTGGAAACATTTATCGAAACATACAAATTTTGTTAGGAGCCTCTTATAATTAATTAAATATAATTCAATATTCACTTAAAAATTGATATGTCAAAAATTTTTAGTCACTTTTTTAAATTGGGACTTTTTAATTGCTGGTGGTTAAGTACTGTAATGAAGATTGTGGGTCAAACTTGTTATACTAATTTTATAACTGAATAATTCTGATTCTAATTAATCAAACTTTTAAATTTTAATTAATTGACGGATTCTGTTTTTAATGCTTTTAATGTTGTTTCTGAAAATGCGTTGAATGAACCACTGTTTTGATGATTTTTGATCCAATTAACTAACGACGAAGTCATTAAATTAAATTAAATTAAAAAAATATATTTTTTTGCATTTTCAATTAATTTTGCCACTTGAAGTTTTAATTTTTTGAGTAAATATTAATCTTTCTCTATCAAAAAAATTCGCTTACTTTTTAATTTAACAATATATTCCTTTAGGAAAGTTGTCCAATTAAGTTTAGACGATTCAATAAAAAAAGCGGTTTATTAGCGATAAATTTCGGCTCTATGTCCAATAGGGTTGATGCTATCCAAGGAGATTAAGCAATTAACGGTT
>NZ_JBNUPF010000044.1:0-5019 GCF_050409565.1 Facklamia sp. P12955 | reverse complement strand
AGCCCTCTAAATCACCATAGGTTGGTGATTTAAAGGACTTTGTCTACAGTCTGAGATAAGCTCAGCTGCTGAGCTTATCTTTTTTTAGCTTATAAATGACTTGGTTTTTTTGGAGGAACGGAAATTTCATCAGTTTGTGGTTGTGCGTGCGCAATTCGGCTTGCAGCGGCAGCGGCTAAGGCACCCACGATGTCATCAATAAATGTATTGCACCGCTGATCTTTTTCATCATTTAGTTTACCAATAATGCCCGGTTTAAGCTTATCTAAATAACCGAAATTAGTAAGACCGATTGATCCATAAACATTGACGATTGATAGAGTCAGAATTTCATCTATTCCATAGAGGCTCTCATCACGCATTAATAAGTCACATAGAAGTGGAGACAAAAGTCCTTTTTCAGCAGCAATATCTAATTCAATTCCAGTTATAATAGCATTTTGAACTTCTCGTTTTTGCATCACAGCATGTAAATTATCAATGCAGTCTTGCATAGTTAAAGTCTCAACATAAGTATTTTGTAAATCGTAGACGATTTTAGCGATTTCTTCGATGCTAACACCTCTTTCAGCTAGCAATTCATAGGATCTGGATTCTAGGTGTTTTAAGTGAATATAATCTTTAGTCATTGAATTCTCCTTCAAAAATAGTTGATGAATGTAAGGGCGACGGTCGATAATTAGGATCGATGAAGTGTAAGGCTTGATTAACAGCTAATAAGGCTTCCCCAAATCCAGCTGCAATGATCTTTACCTTACCAGGATAGTCAGCAATATCCCCAACAGCGAAAACACCAGGCAAATTAGTTTCCATTAATGATGAAACTTTGATTTGGTTGCGAGAAAGCTTGAGTCCCCAATCTTTTATATGGCCTAAAGAATTAGAAAAGCCATAATTGACAATTAATTGATCGAGGCAAAGTGCTACTATTTTTTTTGATTTCACCTGCTGAAGCTTGAGTGATTCGAGCTGGTGATTTTTACCCTCTAAGGTTAAAATTTTATAGGGGGTTAGAATTTTAACAGACGAGGCATGTAATTTGGATACTGAGCTTTCTAAAGCTCGAAAGTTTTCACGTCGGTGTATTAAATAGACTTCTTTAGCAATTGGTTCTAGGGTGAGTGCCCAATCAACTGCAGAGTCTCCTCCTCCACATACTGCTATCCTCTGATGCTTAAAATGTTCAGGTTTTTTAACAATATAATGTAAGGAATGATTTTCGAAATGATTCGCATTATCCATTCCAAGCTTTCGGGGTTGAAAAGCTCCATTACCTGCTGCAATGATAACGGTCTTTGAGTAATAAATTTCTTTACTAGTTTGAATTGTATAGATGCCATCTTCTCTGGGAGAGAGATTTAAGACTTCTTCTCCCAAAGAAATATCTGGTTTAAAATGATTGACCTGTTCAAATAGTTTTTGACTCAAAATATTCCCCTTAATCGAAGGATAGGCAGGAATATCGAAAATCAACTTTTCACCATAAAGATGATTTGGTTGCCCCCCCACCTCCTCAAGTGACTCAATAATTTTTACTTTTGCGTTTCGCATATGAGCGAAGAAAGCGGTATAAAGGCCTACAGGGCCTGCACCGATAATTGTTATATCATAAATATTTTCCATAATTTCTGCCTTTCTAATAAAAAAACGCAAGGAATACTAAGCGCATGACTACTGCCACAAATCCGCCTGTAATAATACCTGCAAATACTTCTGTTGGTTTATGTCCAAGGTATTTAGTAACTATAAGGTCTTGATAATTATCAATAATTTCAGTTTCAAATTCAGAGTCTTCTAGTTTTTCTTTAATTGATTGAACATTTATATCCTCATAATTTGATTGAGAGAGACGTTTAACGATAGCATCAATTACAAGGCCTTGTTCACCACTTTGACGTCTGACCCCCATAGAATCGAACATGATAATAACACCGAATACAGTTGCTATGGCTACGTGTGCTGAAGCAAAACCGTATTCAAATATAAGACTGGCAATTAAACTTGCGACGGCAGCCGAATGCGATGAGGGCATGCCACCAGTAGAAGTGATTATATCTAATTTAGGACTTCGCTTTGAATAATAGGCAATTGGATATTTAATCATTTGCGCGAAAAAAATGGCGGTAAAAGCAGCAATTAATGGGTAATTCATAGCATCCTTATCCTTCTTTTTATTTTTAACACTAACTATCTTAACAAAAATAAGACCCTTTAACTATAAATTTAGTTTTTTTTCGAGTAAAATGATAGAGAAAATAGATATAAGGAGCGATAAAATGAATAATTTTCCACAATTAAAGACAGAGGAAATACAAAGTCAAGTTGTTTTACATACTAATAAGGGTGACATTGAATTAGCATTATTTAAAGAACAAGCACCCAGGACAGTCGAAAACTTCATTACTTTAGCTGAAGAAGGCTACTATGATGGTGTGATTTTTCATAGAGTTATTAAAGATTTTATGATCCAAGGAGGAGACCCAACAGGAACAGGCATGGGTGGTGAAAGCAAATGGGGAGAAAGTTTTGAAGATGAATTTTCAATGCATCTTTTTAACTTTTATGGAGCTCTTTCAATGGCTAATGCAGGACCAAATACAAATGGCAGTCAATTTTTTATTGTAACTGCACCAAATGTACCTGCTGATATGCTCCAACAGTTAAAAGACTTAGGGTTCCCTGATGAAGTTGTGAAGGCTTATGAAGAAAAAGGAGGAACCCCTTGGTTGGATCAACGCCATACTGTCTTTGGTCAAGTCGTTGGAGGTATGGAGAATGTTTTAGCTATCCAAAATGTTACAACAGGGCCTCAAGACAAACCGGTTGAAGATGTGATGATTGAATCCGTTACCGTTTCTAAATAAGTGAGAAAGCACGGTAATCGATATGAAGTTTAAAATAGGAGATATTATTGAAGGAGAAGTAACCGGTATCCAGAACTATGGTATTTTTATAAAGCTTTCTGATGAAGAACAGGGTCTAGTGCATATTTCCGAATGTAAACATGGATATGTAGGGGCTTTAGATGAATTCATTAATATTGGAGAAAAAGTTAAAGTAGTTGTAATTGATATTGATGAATACAGTAAGAAAATTTCTTTATCCATGCGAGCACTAGATAAAATTAACACCCCATTGTTTCCTGTTAGAAATCGAAGAAAAAAAAGACGGAATTTACCAGACATAGGATTTAAGACCATAGCAGATAAGATGCCACAATGGATTGATCAGGCAATGCATTCTATTGAAGAAAATGAGTTTAATACCAAGATAGAAGTTTAGGAGGTTTATAAATGGAAACAATTAGCTTTGATTATTCGAAGGCTTTGAACTTTTTTCAAGAAAAAGAAATGGAGCACTTAAGTGGGTTCGCAGAATCCTCTTTACGTGAACTTAAAGAAAAAACAGGGGCAGGTTCTGAATTTACGGATTGGATTGATTGGCCACTTGATTTCCCCCAATCCGAAATAGAGCGAATTAAAGGAGTAGCTCAAAAAATTCAAAAGAACTCGGAAGTATTAGTAGTAATCGGCATAGGCGGATCCTATTTAGGAGCTAAAGCAGCCATAGATTTTTTAAACCATACTTTTTATAATATGATGGCTCCAAGCAAAAGTTTGCCTCAAATACTTTTTGCTGGTAACAACATATCATCCACTTACTTGAATGATTTAATAGAAGTAATTGGAGAGCGTGATTTCTCTATTAATATCATCTCTAAATCAGGAACAACTACGGAACCAGCAATTGCTTTTCGGGTTTTAAAAGAAAAACTAATCAAAAAATATGGAAAAAAAGAAGCTTATCAAAGAATTTATGCGACAACCGATCAAGCTAAAGGAGCATTAAAAAAAGAAGCCCAACAAAATAATTATGAGTCTTTTGTAATCCCAGATGGTATCGGTGGGCGCTTCTCGGTTTTAACACCAGTGGGCTTGCTTCCTATTGCTGTAAGTGGTGCAAGCATAGAAAGGCTGATTGAAGGGGCAAAAATTGCTAGAGAGCTTTATCTAAATGAGGATTTAGCAAAAAATCAAGCCATGCAGTATGCTGTTATAAGAAATATTTTCTATCGCAAAGGAAAGGTCAATGAATTGTTAATCAACTATGAACCAGCTTTACAAGCTTTCGGTGAATGGTGGAAACAGTTATTTGGCGAGTCTGAAGGAAAAGATCATAAAGGAATTTTCCCATGTTCAGCTAACTTTTCAACAGACCTACATTCAATTGGTCAAATTATTCAAGATGGCCAACGAAATATATTTGAGACGGTATTAAACTTACAAAAAGTTAGGAAAGATTTAACAATCCCTCAATTAGAAGAAGACGTTGACGGTCTTTCATATTTAGAGGGAGAAAAAATGTCAACCGTTAACCAAATGGCTTATCAAGGAACTATGATTGCCCATACGGATGGAGAGGTACCTAATCTTATTATTAACATTCCAGCAATGAATGAAGAAAGCCTCGGTCAAATGATTTATTTCTTTGAAATGGCAGTCGCTATTTCTGGATACCTTAATGGTGTCAACCCATTTGATCAGCCGGGAGTCGAAGCCTATAAACGTAATATGTTTGCCTTACTTGGTAAAGATGGTTATGAAGAATTAACAAAGGAACTTAGTCAAAGAATATAGAATTATCAATCGATAATAAAAGTTAAAACATTTGAGATGGTCGGACTATAGATCGTCTCAAATGATTTTTATTCATCAGAGGTTATTGATAGAATTGAAGAACAAAAAAGAATTCACAAAAAATTTAGAAAAAGTTAAAAAAGCTATTGACTTAAGCTAACAACCCATGCTATATTAATTCTTGTCGTCACGAACGAAGAGCAATGCATCTTGAGTTGCTAAAAATAAAAAACTTAGAAAAGTATTTGACATTAACAAACAACTCATGTTATATTATTTCTTGTCGTCACGAACGACCGAAACGAAAAAAGTTTAAAAAAACTTTTCAAAAAGGTTTGACAAAAAGTCTAAACCATGCTAGTATATAGAAGTTGTCACTTAT
>NZ_JBNUPF010000043.1:0-5273 GCF_050409565.1 Facklamia sp. P12955 | reverse complement strand
AAAAATAGGATGGAAGGAAGTGTTTTTTTCTTCCATCCACCCTGTTTATTATAGAACCAAAACAATAAAGCCCTTCAAGTAGTTTATTCTAACTTGCGTGAGGGGCTTTACTATTGATAGAGCTTTCTATAAAATATTCTATGATTTTCCTACTACTTAAGCTATGCTATACTTAATTTATTCGATTTTAAAGGCGGTGAAGCAGTGAAAAATAATCCAGAGCACTTATTTGTTATCGGAGATATCCACGGAATGAGTGATGAATTAGATCAACTATTAGCAAGTTGGATACCTGAAGAAGAGCGATTGGTCTTTATTGGAGATTATATTGATCGTGGCTATGATAGTTTAGCTGTTTTAAACCGTGTATGGCAACTTCAAAAAGAAAAGAATGCCCTCTGTTTAAGAGGGAACCACGAATCCATGCTCTTAAATTTTTTGCGAAGCCCGCATAATTTTTTTAATCATTACATTATGAATGGTGGAGTAGCGACTATTTGTCAGTTATTAAATATTCCTGAAGAGAAAGTCGTAAAATCACAAGCCAGACGACTAGCTCGTCAAATTAAACAGACTTATCCTAAGCTGGAAACTTGGTTAGAGGGTCTCCCTTATTATTTTGAATATGGAGAATTCATTATTGTTCATGCTGGTGTAGATTTGTCGCTTGAAAACTGGAAAAACACTTCTGATCACGATTTTCTGTGGATTAGAGACAGCTTTCATCAAACAAAGAATTCTACCGGTAAACAAATTATTTTTGGGCACACTCCAACTATGGTGCTTCATCAGAATTACTATAATTCCAATGTTTGGCGTAAAGATATGAAATGGGGAATTGATGGTGGTTGTGTCTTTGGAGGAGAACTGCATGCTATGAAAGTTAGTAAAACGGCAGTAATTCAGATATATTCCGTCCCAGTTTTAGAAGGAGAATGATAGGATGAATAATGAAAACAATCAAGCAAATATTATCAAATCCATTAGCAACGAATTAAATATAGAAGTCAATCAAATTAATGCGGTTCTTAATTTATTGGAGGAAGGGAATACAATCCCTTTTATTTCACGTTACCGTAAAGAAATGACTGGGTCTCTAGATGAGGTTCAAATCTATGATATCGATAAACAGTATCAGTATGCTTTAAATCTCCATCAACGCAAAGAGGATGTCTTAAAAGCGATTGAGGAACAAGGGAAGCTGGATGCTGACCTTCAAGAAAATATTGAACAGGCACAGACATTACAACAAGTAGAAGACTTATATCGTCCCTTTAAGAAAAAACGTCGGACTAAAGCGATGGTGGCTATTGAGAATGGTTTAGAACCTTTAGCAAGTTGGATGCTAACTAATAAAGACTTAGATGTTCCACTGGAGCAAGAGGCCGAAAAATATCTTAACGAGTCGGTTTCATCAGTTGACAAAGCACTCGAAGGAGCCCATGAGATTATTGCTCAAGAAATATCGGATCGAGCAGATTTCCGAGAATTTATTCGAAAATATACAAAATATAATGCCTATTGGACCACTACTTTAAAAGAGCAAGACATTGACGAACGTGGAGTTTATCAAATGTATTACGATTTCCAAGAAAAACTAATGAAAATTGCTGAATATCGTGTCTTAGCCTCCAATCGTGGTGAAAAAGAAGGGGTTCTTTCAGTTAAAATCCAAGTAGATGAGGAACCGGCGCTTCAGTATATAGAAAAGCATATTCTAGATGAAGAACTGCCTAACCAACAAAAAGAGCGGATTGAGTTAGCAATTAAAGATGCCTATAAACGGTTTATTCAGCCGGCAATTGAGCGTGAAATTAGGAGTGAACAAACTGAAAGGGCAGATCGCCATGCGATTGCTATTTTTGGAGAGAACTTACGTCATTTACTTTTACAGCCTCCAATGAAGGGCTTTCGCGTACTCGGATTAGACCCTGCTTATCGTACGGGGTGCAAATTGGCGATTATTTCAGAAACTGGTCGTGTGCTAGATAAGGGTGTAATCTATCCGCATCCACCTGCAACTGACTATAAGCGCCAACAAGCAGCGACTATTTTAAAGTCAATGATTGAACAACATCAAGTTGATGTTATTGCTATTGGTAACGGAACAGCAAGTAGAGAATCTGAAGTCTTTGTAAGTGAAGTAGTTAAGCAGATTGACCGGTCTATTCGGTTTATAGTTGTTAATGAGGCAGGCGCTTCTGTATATTCAGCTAGTAAAATAGCTCGTGAAGAATTTCCTGATTATCAAGTAGAAGAAAGAAGTGCAGTTTCTATCGCAAGAAGATTGCAAGATCCTCTAGCAGAGTTGATAAAAATTGATCCGAAATCAATGGGAGTCGGACAATACCAGCACGATGTTAGCCAAAATTTATTGGCAGATGAATTGGATTTTGTCGTTAATATGACAGTCAATCAGGTAGGAGTCGACATTAATACTGCTAGTATTCAATTATTAGAACGTGTATCTGGAATGACCCATGCAACAGCTAAGAATGTGATTCTTTTAAGAGATGAGATTGGTAGGTTTGAGGATCGAAAACAGATTAAAAAAGTGAAACGCATGGGACCAAAAACCTATGAACAAGCTGTTGGTTTCTTACGCATTATAAAAGGAACAAACCCTCTAGATCAGACCTCTATTCACCCAGAATCATACGCAATTGCAGAACGGATTCTAGAAGATAATGGCTTGTCTTTAGATGAAATAGGTCAAGTAGAAAGCAGTCAAATTTTAAAATCTTTAGACACCCAGCAGATTGCTCAAACTTATCAAATTGGAAAAGAAACAGCCAAGGATATCTTGGAAGGCTTGATAAATCCTAGTCAAGATATTCGAGATGGTCAGGATGCGCCTATTTTAAGAGACGATGTTTTGAAGCTGGAAGACTTAGAGGAAAATATGCAGTTACAGGGTGTTGTAAGAAATGTTGTCGACTTTGGCGTTTTTGTTGATATTGGAGTTAAACAGGATGGACTTATCCATATATCTAAATTAAGTTCACCAAAAGGTCGATTCATTAAGCATCCTTCTGAGCTAGTAGCCGTGGGAGATATTGTTGAAGTAGAAGTAATTTCTATTGATCGTGAACGGTCACGCATTGGATTAAAACTAATAAATCCTAAATAAAAGTTGACATAAGCGCTGCCGATTCGTTACAATATATACTATCGTTATTGATAGAGCGGTCGTGGCGGAATGGCAGACGCGCCAGCTTGAGGGGCTGGTATCCTTAAGGATGTGGAAGTTCGAGTCTTCTCGGCCGCATTAGGATTTTGGTTATGGAAGTTATAATAAAAGTTGATATTTTGTGATTATTTAAGTGGTATTTATTCGGTGTTTATATCGGATGGATACCACTTCTTTCTTTTTAAAATTAAGAATTCTAGTTAATGATCTAAGTTCTTTCAAACTAATCTACTTATTAACATAAAAATGAAATAGAATGCCTTTTATCAATCTTATTCGATATTTAGCATACTTATGAATGACTAAAATTCTACATCGAACGTTAGTAATTAAGTCACAATTTCCTTCAAGCATTCAAATGTTTAAAAATAACATATCAGCTATAATACTATTGAGTAAAACGATTAAAAAAATTAATGAAAACCATTAATTTACCTTATAGTTTGTGTTAATCTTAACAAGTAGCGACAAATTATCTTGGAAGGAGTGAACCTTTATATGAAAGTTATTTATTTATTTATTAACAGGTCTACTTCAGCTGTTTCTAATTAAGAAAGGAATTATTTAATGAATTTTTCAGATATTGTTGTAACACTTAGAGATTATTTATGGGATTATGTTCTTTTATATGCTTTTATTGGAATCGGATTATTTATGACTGTTCGTTTGGGTTTCCCGCAGTTTTCACGTGTTTTTCCTGCTCTGAAACGTATGATATCAGATATTATAAAGGGTAAATCAGCCAAAGAAGGTGGTATGACTCCTTTTCAATCTTTAGCTACAGCCGTTGCGGCTCAAGTAGGGACTGGCAATATAGTAGGGATTGCAACTGCTATTATTGGTGGCGGTCCGGGAGCGGCATTTTGGATGTTGGTTTCTGGCTTTTTAGGAATGTCTACAATGTTTGCTGAAGCTACCATGTCTCAAGTATTTAGGGAGAGGGAAGTTTCAGATGGTACGTTAGTTGGAGGACCTGCGTACTATATTAAAAATGGTTTAAAGCAAAAGTGGCTAGCATATATTTTTGCTGTTTTGTGCATTGTTGCACTTGGATTAGTTGGTATTATGGTTCAGGCTAACTCTATTATTTCGTCAATGAATACGGCTTTTGGTTTAAATCAATTCTTGATAGCCTGTGTTTTAATAGTGGTGGTTGGCTGGATCCTTATTGGAGGAATGGAGCGGATTGGTAAATTTTCTGAGCGTGTTGTTCCTACTATGGCCATATCATATGTTTTAGTGGCATTATTAATTATGATTTTAAACATTGATCAATTGATACCCACTATCAAGTTGATTATTAATAGCGCTTTCAATCCTCAAGCGATAGCTGGAGGAGCGCTAGGAATCAGTGTTCAGCAAGCAATGCGATATGGGTTAGCTAGAGGTTTATTTTCAAATGAGGCCGGAATGGGATCAACCCCCCATTCTCATGCAGTAGCTGTGACTTCACATCCTGCTGAACAAGGCTTTATTGCCATGATTGGTGTTTTTATATGTACTTTTATTATTTGTGTGGCAACGGTCATGATAAATCTTTTAACAGGGGCTTATTCCATTGAAACAATCCAAGCTATGACACCTCAAGCTTTAGGTGAGTATGGTCAAATCATGACACAAACTGCTTTCCAAATTCAATTTGGAAAAATTGGAGAGTCATTCTTAGCCATCGCCTTATCAAGCTTTTCCTTAACTACAATTGTTGGTTGGTTTTTCTTTGCAGAGTCCAATGTTAAATTTATCTTTGATAATGGGAAAATCATTCATTCTTTTAAGTTAGTTGCTTTGATGGCAATTGCCATGGGTTATTTTGCAAGTCCTGGTGTAGTTTGGGATATTGCTGACTTATCAATGGGGCTAATGGCTTTACCTAATATAATTGCTCTAATCTTTTTGTCAGGTAAAACAGCAGAAGTCCTGAAAGATTATGACAAACAAGTTCAAATCGATGCAGAACATCTATCATGGGATTATAAATACGAAAAGGCTCACTAAACAAATATATTTTCACAAAAAGATCTTCTGAATTGATGTGAACCTCAAAAGTTGGAGTTTGTATTTAAACGGTTAATTGAATGGTATA
>NZ_JBNUPF010000042.1:0-5398 GCF_050409565.1 Facklamia sp. P12955 | reverse complement strand
GAAAAATAGACCAAGGAAAGGTATAAAATATAAACCACCTAAAGAAGAACTTTTTAGTTTCTTACTATCGGTGTTGCATTTGATTGGACAATTCGTCAACAAAAAAAGACCTGTCTTTTCTCATCTATAAGAAATGACTAGGTCTATTACCTAAAAACGATTAATCTACCATCTCTGCTTCTAAGTATTTATGAATTAAGTCATATGTGGCAATTACTGAGGTGATGTGTGTTCTTTCAAAGGCATGACTAGCATCAATTCCAGCACCAAACAATCCGTGACGTACATCTGCTCCGGCACGCATAGCTGCAGAAGCATCTGAACCATAGTATGGATAGATATCTACTTTATAAGGAATCTTATTTTCATCACATAATCCAACTAATTGATTACGTAAGCCAACATGATAAGGGCCAGAAGCATCTTTAGCACAGATAGACACTGTATACTCATCTGAAGTTTGATCATCTCCTAATGCTCCCATATCGACAGCAATATATTCTTCAACTTCTGGAGCAATGTTAGAGTTTCCACCGTAGCCAATTTCTTCGTTATTAGAAATATAGAAATGAGTAGTATGTGCTAATTTAAGTTCTCCAGCTTTAATTGCTTCAATAGCTTCTAATAAAAGGGAAACACTCACTTTATCATCTAAGTGGCGTGATTTTAAATAACCGGAGTCAGTAATTTCTGCACGTGGATGGAAAGAAATAAAATCTCCTACTTCGATACCTAATTCTGCTACATCTTCTGGGTTAAAAACAGGGTGGTCTAAACGAACTTCCATATTGTCTTGATTACGTTCTAATGACCCTGCGTTACGGTAAACGTGAACAGAAGTCTGATGCATTAAAATCGTTCCATCAAAAGTTTTACCTGTTTTTGCAGAATGGATTTTGCAATATACTCCTTCTAGCGAATTGTAAACAAACCCACCGATTAGATCTAATTTCAAACGACCATCAGCTTTTACCGCACGAACCATCGCTCCTAAAGTATCCACGTGAGCTGTAATAAAACGCTGACGTTCTTTATTTTTTCCTTCTAAAGTTACTAGTAAACCTCCTTTTGGTGTCTTAGTATACTCCACTTTATCCTGGTCAAATTTTTTCATTAAATGCGACACAATTTCACCAGTATAACCAGTTGGTGAAGGAATCTCGGTTAATTCTTTCACACGTTCTAAACGTGCACGATCTGATTCTGATAATTGATAATTCAATTCTACCATTCTGTTCTCTCCTTTATATTGATCCATCTTAAAAGATAAATCATTGTAATCACTTGATTCTACTATACAACAATTAGCCTTAAATTCAAAAGCAAATTATGAAAAAATAACAATCCTTTAGATTTTTATACTTGGACCAGAGTTTGAAAATTGAAATTCTAAAACAAGTGGGTGTCTATAGCTAGAGGCTTTTCTTATCATTAAGGTAAATAGGTTAAAAAAACTCGGGCAATTGTAAAATAAATGAAGACTGATGTTAAGTCACTTAAAGTTGAGATAAATGGACCACTAGCCACAGCGGGGTCAAAGCCTATCTTCATCATGAGTTTAGGAATCAAAGCACCGGCAATATTAGCCACCACGATTGCACAAGCCATAGCAATCCCTATGATCATACCCAAAAAGAGGTTTCCTTTCCAAAAGCCTGCCACTAGGGCTATGGTTAACCCAACTACCAATCCTGTGACTACTCCTGTTAGTAATTCAAAACTAAAAGAATCAAAAAATTTATCATCTTCTGATTTATTAGTAAGCTTGCGAACAGCAACCGCTAAAGATTGAGTTCCAGCGTTACCTGCTGTACCGGTTATTAATGTAACAAAGCTAGATAAAACAGGCACTGAGGATATCAAACCTTCAAACTGAGAAATTAGAGTGGCTGTCCCCATCCCCATAAATAGCAGTGTAACTAACCAAGGCAAGCGACTTTTAGAAGCCTTAAATGGAGTAGTATGAATTTCATTAACATCAACCGCAGCCAAACCTGAGTAGTCACTGTCTGCTTCTTCTTGAATAACGTCTAAAACATCATCTACTGTTATAATACCAAGTAATTCACGATCAAAGCCTACAACTGGTAGGGCCAATAAGTCGTAATCTTGTACCATTTTTGCTACCTCTACTTGATCATCATTTACTTCAACTGTTATTAAACGAGGATTAAGGATTTCTGAGATTAAGGTTTGATCATCATGAACAATGAGATCTCTTAAAGATAAAACACCCTTTAGTCGTCTATCTTCATCAATCACATACACATAATAGATAGTTTCTGCTTGAGCGGCTGCCGTTTTTAAGTGTTCATAGGCTTGTTTAACTGTATATTCTTCCTTGACAGTTACAAACTCAGTCGTCATGATGGATCCTGCTGTTTCGTCAATATAGTTTATCAAACGAGATATTTCACGGGCAGACCTATTAGGCATTAAATGCATGTACGTATTTACTTTTTCTTTATTATCAATATTATTTAAAATATCCACCGCATTATCCGCGTACATTTCACCTAAAACAATAGCTGCATAGGCATTTTCCATCTCTAGGAAATACTCTTCACTCAAGTGAAGAATATCTGATTCAAAGGCATCAAAGACATCAGCGAGTTCACTGGGAGCAAGATATTGATAGACTGTTTTTCGCTCAGAACTGACAAACTCAGTAAAAATTTTGGCTTGATCATAATTATGTAACGCTAAAAACTCAGTACGAAAGCGTGTCATACGGTTGTTTTGCAGCATAGCTTTGAAACTAGCGACGCTTTCTTCAAAACTTCTTTCAAATACTTCCATTGCTATTCCTCTCTTAGTTAACTTGCTGGGCTTGAATCCAATCTTGCATATCTTCTGGTAGATTCATCTCAAAATGTAAGGGCTGTTGAGTCATGGGGTGGTTAAACTCCAATTGGCCACAGTGAAGCGCTTGACGTCTGATCGTTTTGGTCAAAGGACCTCCATATAAATCATCGCCAATTAAAGGACCTCCCATATGCATTAAGTGTACCCGAATTTGATGTGTTCGTCCTGTATGAAGCCTTATTCTTAAGTGCGCTCCATTAGGATAAGTTTGCTGACACCAATATTCGGTCTTGGCATATTTTCCACTTTCATGAACACGCCGGGTTATAATTGAAGACTCCGTACGTGCAATAGGTGCTTCAATTATACCATGGTCTGACCATTGACTGCGACTGCTTAGAGCATGGTAATATTTAACCACTTGACCTGCTCTTACTTGACGATCCATCAATGCATGAGCTAATCGATGCTTAGCAATTAACATTAAGCCTGATGTATCACGATCTAACCTAGTTACTATATGGATTACTTGATCCGAGTAGCCTTGCTTTTGGTAGTAACCTCTCACTCGATTAGCAATTGAACTCGAAGGATTTGCTAAAGAAGGAATTGAAACTACTCCCACTTGTTTATTTAAAATAAGTAGATCATCATCTTCATAGACGATTTCAATTGGGTCATCTGAAGGTGGAACTGTTTCATGCCCTCGCTCGATGGGAGCTAATAAATGAAGACAGTCTCCTTTACGGATTTTAAAACGAACAGGTACTTTTAAATGGTTCAATAATAGTTGACCTTCAAGCTTAACCTTTCTTAAAAAGGACTTTGGTAACTGTTGTTGTCTTAAAAATTCTTTAATCGTTATTTCTTCCGATTGATCATAAAACCACTTCAACTCCATTATAAACCTCACCTTTTATTGATTAAACTTATTTTCTCACTTGATTAGCGATAAAAGAGGATTCTACACGATTCCAATAATGCATATGCTTAAAGCTAGCGAAATGAATTCTCTCCTTAGCCAATTGCAAGCGCACAGTATCAATTGTCTGGTCCGCCCAAAATAGATGGTCAGTCGTGATATCCATCCATTCATTGGATGGATCTGGTTTTAAAGTGAGCCATTCATCAGCCGGTAAAATAATAGGCGAGGCCAAGGATCGATAAACACGATTATTAACCGAAGCCATCTCTGTCATCTGTATTGCTTCAATTCGTGGATGCATTACCGCTCCACCTAAAGATTTGTTTAACCCCGTAGACCCGGTTGGTGTCGCAATACACAATCCATCCCCACGAAATGTTTCAAAGAATTGGTCTTTTATTTCCACATCACACACCATTGTTTTACGATGCGAACGAATACTGCATTCATTGAGGGCTAGAACATGTCTCTTTTTTCCATTACCGAGAGTAATAGCTACCGATAGTAAGGGATATGAAATGGATTCAGCGTCATTTTCAACAATACTCTGTAAAACTTGATCCATCTGTTCGCCTAACCAGTCCGTATAAAACCCTAAATGTCCCGTATGAATCCCTATAAATTGAGTATGATTGATAAATGCCTGGTACTGGTGAAAGGCTGATAAAAGTGTGCCATCTCCACCAATTGATATTACATAGTCAGGAGTTTCCCCGTTAGAGAGCTCTTTTAATTGATAGTGATGGAGTTTAGTTTTAAGTCGTTGAGCATAGGCAACTGATAAAGCTTTTTTATTATATACTAATCCAATCTTTTTCATAGTTTCTCCTTACTCTTGCTCTTAACGCGAGTCAAACAGTTTGGTTGCTTCATGAATCTCTTCACGAATCTGACTCATTTCTTCATCAAGTAGAAAGGCAGCCTCAGAAGCTCGTTGAAGTCTTTCTAATATTTCAACAGGATACTTGCCATCATACTTATAATTTAACGAATGTTCGATGGTTGCCCAAAAATTCATCGCTAAAGTTCTAATTTGTACTTCCACAATAACCGAAATGTTTCCTTCAATTCTTTCCACCGGATACTCTAAGATCATATGATAAGAACGATACCCACTCGGCTTATGATTTTTAATATAGTCCCTAATCATAATGACTTTAAAATCAGACCGTCTTAATAGTAAATCTGCTACTTCATAGATATCCTCAACAAACTGGCACATCACTCGAACCCCAGCTATGTCCTGAACACCACAAAGGAAATCTTTGGCTTTGATTTGTCTAACAGCCATTTTTTCCATAATACTTTCAGGTGATTTTACTCGTCCGGTAACGAATTCGATCGGTGCGTGTCTATCCAAATCAATATATTCTTGGCGAATACTTTTTAATTTTAGCTTCAATTCTTCAACAGCCTGACCATAAGGGGCTAAGAACAATGCCCAATTGTCGACAAAAGGTTCTTCATATACATATTTATTTTCCATGATTTCCCCCTTTCTAGCCCTCTACAAGTTTTCAAAATATTCAACCCATATCAGTCTAATTGATTAATATCATCCAGAAAATATTTTACCATAAGTCAAAGGGTTTTCGTATATAACTGTTCATTGGTGTCAACCGTAAATGAAAATGTCCTGAAATTTTAAAAATTTGCGGGATAAAACTA
>NZ_JBNUPF010000041.1:0-5502 GCF_050409565.1 Facklamia sp. P12955 | reverse complement strand
CATAAGCATGCCCATTTAGAAGCACCTTGTGTAACATATGTTTGACAACTCTAGATTTTTTCTTTAAATTTGAATGAGCATATCAATTGATATCTTTTTTTATTTTGATATTATTTAACATATAGTATATAAAATTTAAAATTAGGAGTGGAAAAAATATGACCAAATTAAAAACAGTTATCGGTATGGTAGCAGGTCTTGCAGGTGCCTATGCGGTAGTTAATTATCTATACCCTGAAAAAACAGAGGAGTATCGTAAGAAATTATCAGAATCGAGTGTGGAAGCGCGCGATCAATTGGCTTCTTATAAAGAGCTTGCTCTTAAAAAGGGTCAAGAGTTATCTGATGTTGCTGCTTTAGCAAGTGAAGATGCTAAAGTATCTTTTTCAGAAACGGCAGAAGAATTAAAATTTTCTCTAACAAACTTGAAAAATCAATTATTTAGTTCAATTGAAGAAACGCAGCATTCTCTTGCTAATCAAAATGATGATTCTGATTTTAAAGAAGTCTTAGCTCATTCAGCTAATGAATTAAAAGAAGAAATCGGACAATCATTTGAAGAAATTCTTGAAAGTTTCGCCAATTTAAAACATGAGATTGAAGACACTACCGATATCGCAATTGAGTTATCAAAAGAAGTTACTGGTGAGTAATTTTATATAAATTGGCTTTATGTCAAATAGGGTTGATGCTATCCAAGGAGATTAAGCAACTAATGGTTGCTTGGTCTCCTTTTCTTTTCTTCTTGACACATATACTCTTGGTTATCGATGAATTAAAGCTTAATTATACAAAACATGCCATCAAAAAATTAGCCCTAAGAAAAGTTTTACGAATCAGGGGTAAGCTCGGCTTGAAACGTACAAAAATCTGGCGGAGTCACATCGCTATAGCTCTTACGAAGGCACTGTGGGAACAAATGCTCCCAACCACCTCAATCGTCGCTTTAGTGTAAAATGAATGGCAACTGAAAGTTAAATTAGGGAAAAATTCTGCTTATTTAAGCCCTATTATGGATTTATTTAACTCTGAAATGATCGCTTGGAATCTTAGCGATCATCCAACCTTAGATTGGGTCATCAAGCCATTGACTGACGCTATTGCTATGATTAAATTGGTCTTTAGAAGCGTTATATTTGAATTTTTACAAATAAGTTAGTATGCTAAGGATAAGGAAAGTTCTAAAAGAACGATTTGTCTAAAGCAATTATTTTATAGTATTTATCACCACTATAAAGATAAATTGTACCTTAAAGCACCTTGAGTGTTAAAACTTTAAGAAAGAGGGATTTATATGAATAATGAACGAGATAAGCACAATGTTGAGCCTACTGTTGGAGGTCAGGGTAAGGTCGTTGTAAAGGATCCTACTAAAGATACTGGCAACCACACTTATACCTCACATCATGATCACCATATAGGACATCATCATCGGATAGGAGAAAACTTATCGTGGCGTGCTGTTTTCGCTGGATTAGTGACTTTCGTCGCTTTAAGCATGTTGTTCTCTTTAATTGGGGCAGCTATCGGACTTGGAGCTACTGACTTAACCGCTGTTAATCCATTAGATGGAGTTGGAATGGGCTTAATCATTTGGACGATTGTGTCATTAATTTTAAGTTTAGCCGGCGGAGGATTTATCGCAGGATACACTGCACACCGAGCTGGTATGGTTCATGGTTTCCTGACATGGGCTACAGGCCTAATTGTAGCAGTAGTATTGGCTTCATCAGCAGTGACAGGAACTTTCAATACAATTGGTGCTATGTTTGGTGCGACAACTAGTGCTGCTGGAGATGCAATAGGAAATGTTTCAAAAGCTGCAGGTAATTTATCTGAAGAAGTATTTAACGCTGTAGCAGATAACTTACAACTTGATACATCGAATTTAGACCAAGAAGTACAAGATTTACTAGAAGACACTGAAATTGAACAGTTGCAACCAGGTTATTTACAAAATCAGTTAGATGAAACGGTAACTGATATTCAAAATGCAGCTAAAAGCGTTGTGGTTGATGGAAAACCTGTTGAGCAAGCGATGAAAGATGTTTATACAAACATTGAAGATCGTATGGCTACAATTGACGAAGGTTTAGATGAAGATGCTTTATCGAATGCTATTGCTGATAATACTGATTTAAATGATGAAGAAGCAGAAGAAGCTACAGCTCACATTATGAAATCATATGAAGAAGCTCAAGCTCAAGCGAAATATTTACTTGCTAGCGCTGAAACTGAAATGAATCGCTTAGAAAGTGGAACAAAACAAGCAATTGACGAAGGTGTCGAAACAACAAATGATGTTATGAATGAAGCTTCTAAATATTCTATCTATGCTTTCATTGGATCTGTTTTGGGATTAGTAATTTCTGCCTATGCTGGTAAGATGGGTGCAGAAAAAGAATTAGAGCAAGATCAAGTTGTTATTAAATAATTTAGCCTGTAATTTACAATATTAAACTAATAAAGAGTCTACTGATTATAGTGACCCAAGAAGTTGGACCAGAGAGATGAGTACATCTTGTATGTGCTTGTCTCTCTTATTTTATTGTTTTCTAAGCAGCTTGAAGATTAGCGAGAAACCTATCGAGAGGCCAGCATGAGGCAGCAGGGAACTTAAATCTACTTATGAAGATACACTTGATTCAATAAGTGAATTAAATAAAGCTCAAAACAAACTATAATTATTAATGAGTGACTTTGGAGATGAAATAGGCAAAGTACTAGCTCTGATATTCCAAGTTGTAGCTGATATCTTACAATCAATTGGAGAATAGTTTTCTAAGCTTCCTAAGCCCGCAAAAGAGTTTGCCATTGTCATGGGATTGCTGGTGACCGCCTTAGGGGTCATAGCCCCGGTGTTTATGGTGTTATTAGCCGTAGCAACTGCGGCTCAACTATCGATTTTTGGCTTTATCAAAGCCTCGTTAGCTACTATAGCTCCGATTGCTCTAACAATAGTTGCAATAGTAGGTTTTGTTTTAGTAATCAAGCAGCTCTGGGAAACTAGTGACCAATTCAGAGAGGCTGTTATAAACACTTGGGTTGCTATAAAAGAGTTTTTACAGCCAATCATCCAATCTATCAGCGATTTTGTAATGAAAATATGGAGTTCAATGACAAGTTGGTGGAATGAAAACAACGAACTAATTAAACAAACGATTAATACTGTTTGGGGCTGGATAAAGACTTTTATCTCAATAATATTGGATCAAGTTTTTGCTAAGGTCAGCTTAGTTTGGGATTGATTCAAGGGGTCACTCAAACGGTATGGCCTATCATTCAAGAAACAATCAGAATAGCAATGGACTTTATTCTAGGAATCATTAAGGCAGTTATGCAATTAATCAACGGTGATTGGTGTGGTGCATGGGAGACGGTAAAACAAACGGTGTTTCAAGCGTGGGAACGCATTAAATCCGGCACACAGCAAACAATCGATTCGGTAAAAACTTTATGATAAATGGATTGACTAGCGCAAAGAATAAAGCTGTGGAAATATTTAACAGTATCAAGCAAGCGATTACAGATAAAATTAATTCTGCAAAAGATGCGGTAGGGAATGCAACTGAAAAAAATAAAGTCTTCTTTAACTTCAGTTGGTCGTTACCCGAGATTAAATTACCACGACTCCCTAGATTGAGTATTACCGGTCGATTTAGTTTAACTCCACTACAAGTTCCAAGAATCTCTTAGCATGCGGACGGAGGAATTATGATGAATCAAACAGTGTTTGGTATTAATGGCAAAAATATTCAAGTTGGTGGTGAAGCAGGTCCAGAGGCTATCCTACCATTAAGTTCTAAAGTATTAGGAGAGATTGGTGCAGGGATTGTTAAAGCAACTAATGTGACTAATAGCGAGAGTGGAGATACTTATATAACTGTCAATGCTGAAGTTGCTAATGACTATGATGTTGATCGTATGATAGATATCATTGAAGAAAGGTTAGGAGAAAAGGAAACTAGAACAAACGGAGATCTAGGTTTCACATAATAAATTATCCCCTTTGGTTAATACTGGAGGGAATCAAAATATCAATTCTAAGGTCAATTCAGGATTAATTATGAGTGAGGGTAGGCTAAATCAATGGAAAATTAGTTAGATAACATTTTCAAAACTTATAAATAAAGGAAAAATAATGCTTTTTTTATCTTAATATGATAAACTTAATCATGCTTAAAGGGAGGAGGAAAAATATGACAATTCAGGGTCTGGAATTATTGCCACCTAAAGTGTCTATAGAAGAAGAATTATCGTTATACAAAAAAATTGCTATTATCAAGAGTACGATAGGTAAGTTAAATTCAGAATTGAATCACTCTCCTGTCGATGATAACCTTCTTCAAATTCTTTCATTAAAGGAGTCGGTTCAATCAACTAGAATTGAAGGTACTCAAGTAACTTTTGCGGATATGATTGATCAAGCAAATTCAAAAAAGAAGTCTAAAGAAATTACAGAGGTACTTAATTATAAAAAAGCACTAACAGTTGGTATCGAAATGATCAATCAGGGAAATCCAATCAGTTCTAGGATGATAAAAAGTTTGCACAAAGAACTTATGTCCAATGAAGCGAGAGGAACGTCTGCTTCTGCTGGTGAATTTAGAAAAATTCAGAATCACATCGGTCCAGATAATAAAATCGAAAACGCAGTTTATATTCCAATTCCTGCTCAAAAAATCGGAGAATATATGACCAATTTGGAATATTATATTAATTCAGTAAAGCATTTTAGTTTTGAAAAAGAAAAGCTTGATGATTTTAATTATTTGGATGAAAATACCGATCCATTGATTAAGGCTGCAATTATTCATGCGCAATTCGAATCGATACATCCTTTTTTAGATGGAAATGGGAGATTAGGAAGAATACTAATTATTTTGACTTGCATGCAAGATAAACTAATTGATAAGCCAGTCTTCTTCATTAGTGAGGAATTGGAAAAAGAAAGGCTGAGATACTATAATCGCTTGAATGGGGTTCGTGGAAAAAATCCAAATTGGTTTGAATGGATAGACTTTTTCCTTTCAGCCTCAAAAAGAATGGTCGATTCCTTATCAGTAAAAGTAGAGAATATAAACAATTTAGCAAGATCAGGAATTAATATTATAAATGAGAACAATTATTACATTAATCAAATATGGCTATATACCTTTAGGAATCCATTTTGTAACGTAAAGGATGTTGCTAGAGCTTTAGGCATAACGGACGCAACAGCTAGAAAGTATCTAAAGAAATTATCTGATTTGAAGTTAATAGAGGAAGATAATTCAAAGAAGAGAAACAAACTTTATATTAATTATGACCTAATTAATATTATAAGTTAGTTTTTATATTCATAGCGTAAAATTTCTTGTGTAAGCTCCTAGACTCCCTAGAAAAAGAGACCTCACTTATGTAAGATTGTAATCACCACAAAACAATCACAAATAGGAGGTCCCTTATGGAAGACTTTAACACAAAATGATTCACAGCACTAGCACAAGGAGAATCTATTCA
>NZ_JBNUPF010000040.1:0-7180 GCF_050409565.1 Facklamia sp. P12955 | reverse complement strand
AAAGACAACCCCTTTATTTGAGATTAACTCACAAAGGGTTTGTCTTCAGTCTGAGATAAGCTCAGCAGCTGAGCTTATCTTTTTTATATTTTCTTTTTAATAAACAAATAAATAATTCCTAACAATAATTCATATAGCATAACGACAACAATTAGTAATAGAAAGAAGTAACTATCTGGAAGCACATTAATGACAGGATCTGTTAAAGGATCAAACAGCCATAAATCATTTTTAAAGAAAATTTGGTGAAAAAGAATAAAGATTTTATCAAAAGCGATAAGTGCTAGAAATAATAAACCAATTGGCAACATGTAACTTAGCATCATATATATCTTAAGATAGGGATTACGTCTCCTCTGCTTGCGAATATTTATCAAAACAATCGCTAAAACAAAAATTAAAAACAAAGCTGCCATCATGGTTAGCTGGATTAAAACTTTAACTTCAGCAAAATGCTGAATCCCTCCGTCAGAAGAGGCAAAATCAGGCAATAGCATTTGACTTTCCATCGGATGGGTTAAGAAATCAACAATTGTTTGATAATTTTGATTTAATTGCTCACTCGTTAATCCAACTGTTTCATGCAATTTAAAATATTGATTAAAGATTCTATAAATAACTGGCGATAGAAAAACGGTCAATGAGATTGCCCCAGTTAAGGATGCTAGGCAAAATAAGCAAACTCTGGCAAAATTTTTAATGTGGTCAGTCAAACTATGGATCCTCGCTTTCTAATAAAGGCTAGTTGGGGCGTTTTTTTATAACGAAATCCTTCTTATGATTGATTCTGTTTGTCGGCTTATTCATCTTATTAGACCCGACAGTCAAATTGTTTTTACTTTCAGATTTACTTAGTGAGTGGCTTTTTTCATTTCTTCTCTTAATTTTAGGGGTAACAGTCTTAGAACGATGGCCGAGATTTTGAATTTTTCGATTCGTTCTTTTTTGATAGCTACGTCCCCGTGTGTTTTTATTTGTAGTTCTTGGATAAAGTGTCTTACTTTGAATGTTATTTATCTTGCCCGCCCTCAATCGATCTAATAAATGAGGATATTCAGCGATAGAGCTTTTTTTTCCAATAACAAAATACTTGGCGCCAAAATTACAATATTCATTGATATAATCCTCTAACGTTTCAATACGTTGATCGAAAGCCACTTTGGGTGTTCCGATTTGATAAAACCCTCTTAAGCGAAGCTGATTAAAAGCCCAATCACCAACAATATAATCATACTTAGCGAAGAGGTCTTGATAGCGATTATAGAAGGCTTCAAAGTCAAAAGCTTCTTGATGATTAATAATCAAATCGTATTCTTCGTCTTCAATCATTAAGGAACTGTCATTTAAAAATTTAATGTTTTTAATAACATCTTCATTTAATTCATCGCCCGTTAGGTCATCCAATAGTCGATCTATTTGTTTGTTAATTTTTAACTCTTTTGTTGAATCTGTCATAATTTACTCCTGTTCTAAAGGGAATTCTCCCTGAAAATAATCACTGATAATATGTCTTAAAATTAAGAAAAATAATCGTTAGTTTATCGTATTTCATTATAAAAGGTAAAAAGGAAGATAGACACAGTCATCTAGACTGGCTAGACAATACATTTGTTCATTATCTAGCATTTCACAATCTATTAGCCATCGATTAATCCAACGTTCATAGAAACACCTTTAAAGAACATTGTAGCAAAAAATATACCTCCAAATCTATTGCCAAAGAGTCCCCTACTTGCTAATGTAAACTTTTGATGATTCATTTATTCGGAAAGAAATCTTAATAGCTACCGCTTTGCTCAATACGCTTTCTTTGGTATTGATATAAACTACTCTGATATATCGCTTTTTCAGCTATCAATGCTATTTTATTAATAGATAAAACATGCAATTTAATTAACTATCCTTCTGCAGTTACATTTTTAACTCGTTATAAAAAGACCTCCTCTTAATAACAAAAGGAGGTTTTAAATGGACTATTTAAAAATACCTAAAAGTATATAAGCGACAATTAAGAATATTACACCAAATATAAGGTAAGTCATCCATTCTTTTTTTAGACGCGGAATTGGTTTTGCAATCACATAACCGGCAGCTAAGACTATCATAACAACCATGATAAGCACTGAAAAGACAGTTGCTGGTATAAGATAACTAAGTAAATAAAGTATCGGTAAGACAATAGCTACTGAAATTAAGGGAAGACCCAAATAGAAATTCTCTTCATCTATTTGATAAGCTTGAAATTCCAAGGGACGGTTAAAATGTGCTAAACGAATGGCTACAGCAGTTAAGTAGACTGCAATAGTAATCATACCTAATATTCCACCTTGAGTAGCTGTTAATAATAATCCAATTGGAATCAAACCAAAGGATAGAAAATCAGCTATAACCTCTAACTCTGTGGAAAAAGCTAGTTGTGCATCTGTCTGGTCAAATTGCTCAGAAATATCAATTGAATACTCATTAAGAATGGCTCCTATCATCATAGATATTAAACCATACTCAATTGCCCCTATATAGGCAAAGCCTAATCCTACAATCGAAAAAACTATTTGAACTAAGACGATTAAATTGGACCGATGTAGATCTCCTAACATAATCTTTCCTCCTCACATGAAATGTATGTCAACTCCTATTTTACCGATAATATGCTGTTTTTAGCAAGTGTTAAAATTAAACTTTCAATAAATTGAAACTGATTCTGAAATTAGTTATACTACTGATAATTAATTGACCATAATTGGGGGAAATATTATGCAGTGGAAAATAGTAACTGACTCTGGCGCGAGTATTCGTTCTGTCAAAGATATCAACGAGGAAATAGAGTTTGAAGTTGTTTCTTTAATACTGAATATCGATGAGCATACATATAAAGATAACAATCAAATGGATACCCAAACTCTAGTTAATAAAATGGAAAGTGGCCAACAGACTGGAACTGCTTGTCCAAGCCCTGAAAGTTATGCACAAACATTTGAGTCCAATCAAAATGTTTTATGTTTCACTTTATCTTCAGGTGTTTCAGGCTCTTACAATGCTGCTTGTTTAGGAAGAGAGTTAGCCTTAGAGAAAAGTCCTGATGCTAATATTAAAATCATCGACAGTCGATCGGCTGGAGCTGAAATCGACCTACTTATTACTCTTGCTGCAAGTATCATTAAAGAAGAGACTGATTTTGATTCGGTAGTGGCAAGAATTGAAAAAGAACATTTAAATACAAATGTCAATTTTTTGTTAGAATCTGTTGATAATCTAGTAAAAAATGGCCGAATATCTAAAATTGTTGGAAACATGATTGGATTACTAAATATACGTTTAATCGGAAAAAGAAGTTCTGAGGGTACGATTGAACTTGCTCAAAAAGCTAGAGGCCATCAAAAAGCAATGAAAAAACTTTGGGGAGAAATAAAAAGCAAGGGATTTAATGGAGGGAAAATATTTATTAACCATGTCCTAAACCCGGAAGCGAGCCAAGAACTTCAGTCAATGATTCTTGCAGAATTTCCACATGCAGAAATTAATATTTTACCTTCTTCTGGCTTATGCACTTTCTATGCTCAAAGAAATGGTCTAATTGTTGGCTACCAAACCAAATAATTCAAACAAAGAAGGCTGCCTTAAACATCCCTTAAGGCAGCCTTCTTTGTTTACTATATATTTTTATTAATAAAGTGAAGGATTTGACTCACTATCTTTCTCACTTGATCATCATGTCCTAAAAGAATCTCGTGCTCACTTGAAGGTACAAGGAAGTTTAATGAATTTGGAAGACAATTATAAAAATGGAAGATACCCTCTTTTTTTACAATCTTATCACTAGCTGCTCGGAAGATGAGACTTGGAAAAGTCATTTTCTTGATTTCTTTTTCTTGATGGATAGTTTGCAAAGCATCTAAAGATGCCTTCAACCAGTTAATAGAGCCTGACTTGGTAGGATAAAGATGAAGTTTTTTATTGAGTTCAAAAAAGAAGCGCCCTCTTACTTCAGAATTGGACAGCTGATTGGGTGTTCTGAAAACTAAATGGTCATCTATTCCTCCATTTGAATCTTCAGGTAAATAATTCTTACCCCGGCCGACTTTTTGCATCAAGCTAGCGCTCATATGCGCCAATTCCATTGGCATTCCCTTAGTATCAATCGCAAGCATTGGGGAGGATAAAATAAGACCATCTACTAAATCTGGCCATAATTGAGCAAAGCGAGAACTGACAGCCCCACCCATTGAGTGTCCAAATATAAAGAGAGGCTGTTCTTCTCCACCCAGTTCTTTAACCCTTTTTACTAGGCATTTTAAATCATTGATATAAACGTTAAAATCTATAATATCAATTTGGGTTTGGTTGGGTGATAATTTAGATTCCCCATGTCCTCGTGCATCATAAGTCAGTACTTGAATTCCTGATTGTAATAAATAATATACTAATTCTCGATATTTTTCTTTAAATTCATTAAAACCATGGACAATAAGGCAAGTTGCTTTGGCTGTTTCTAAAGCATAGAAGTCATAAGCTAAGTGATAAGCCCCTTGGTTAATTGATCCCTCTTGTCTTAAATTATCGATAAATGGGCTGAGTTTTTCATCCCAATTCTTCTCATATTCTTCTTCTTGCAACCAATCCATAGAATTTTCAATTTCAGCTAATTCAAGCAATCTTTCAGCATGACTAATCTTAGGAAGTGGATGCTTAAAATTTTGATGTAATTGAGAAGCTAGAGAAATACTTGCTAATGCAAGAGACCATCTAAGGTAATTGTTACTTTTCATATTATCCTCCCTATTTAAAGTTTCTGTGTATCAAAGTTTAATACCACAACAATCCGCACATAGGACGAATCATCTAGACGAAAATCACTGGCTGAAGCTTTAGCAGATATAAATACCGACCGCATGTCAGAAAAATCTTCATTTTGTTCGAAAAAAGCTTTGGCTAAATATTGAGCGAATACTGCTTCATCTTTAGACCAAGTATCTAAATGAATATCATCAGACGAAATAAAAACCTCATATAAGTTTTCGCCAATCCGATATTGATTATTTTCAATCTCGTAAAAACGCTCGCGGAAATTTAGTCCCTCTGTAGTTTTAGAATCTAAATATACATAATTGTCTAACTCATCGAGTCTAAGTAGATTCCCATTTGACAAATATGGTGCTAGATAGACTGTTTGTTGTGGGAAATAAACTCTGTTAATTGCTTCTATAAATGACCTGTTTAGCTGACTTATATCTAACTGCTTATTAAAAGAGTCTGCCATTTGCTGGCCTTTGATAAATCGAGGATGTGCTAAAACTGCTTGTGGATACTGGATGGGTTTTTTATTCCCTGGGTACGACTGAATCTGATTAATTATATCGGGAGAGTCTTCATCTGGAACTTTTTCAATTCCAATCAGTTCCTTAGATATTTTACTGAGTCTTTGATAAGTGGATAAACCTTCTTGAGACAAAGCTTGATCGATCATTTCTTCATGAAAGTGATAGATGGTGCTTAGTCCAAGTATTATAAATAAGAGTTTAAAATAAAAAGATAGAGGAAAATATTTTTTCACTCGATTCGCCTAGCTTTCTTTTTCAAAATTTGGTTTACGAATTAATAAAGGATCAACTATATGGTAACCTTGCTCACGATAACCGTCTACCATCCTCGAGATAGCACCATTAGTCCATGGACGATCATGCATAAGAATGTTTGCTCCTGCCCTTAAATAATCATTATTTAAAGACACTTCTAATAAAGCTTCACTTTCTAAATACTCATCCATCCAATCATATCCAAAATTCCAAGTCATTAATTGCATTTCTAGTTCTTGGCATATCTGATAGGTATCCATGTTAAACAAACCAAAAGGCGGGCGGAACCATCTTGGTTTTTCTCCTGTAATTTCTTCAACCAAATCACTTGTTTGTTTAATTTCTTGATACTGCTGGTCGTAGGTCATTTCTTTTAAGTTAGGATGATGCTGAGTATGATTACCGATTTCGAATCCCATATCATAAATTTGCTTGGTAATCTTTCTCCCCTTTTCCTCTGTTAAGAACATACCATTCACTAAGAAAATAGCATTTACATCCTTAGCTTTTAATTGTTGGGCAATTTCAAGTGCATAGGAATTCGGTCTTTGAGGCGCATCATCAAAGGTAAATAAAAGAACTTTATGATCACTACTATCGTATAAAGGAAATATTTCCGAAGAAATATCAGGGTTTTCTTGCATATAGTAGGCATAGCCATCCTCATCGACTTCCGCATAGTTAGAATAATCTGTCCAAGCTTGACGAGTACCATCCTTTTTTAAAGAACTTTCTTTAGTGGAATCTTCATCGTAAGTACTCTCTAGTATTTCTAATTCATCAAGCTGTACTTGTTTTGATTCTGTTTCTTCGTTTAAAGGCGCCTTTTGACAAGCGGATAAACAAAATAATAAAAGAATTAAAGCCGAGAATTTCATCAATAATTTGTCCTTTCTAAATCCGATTTGCCTTTTTAGTTTATCATAGAAAGAATTAAAGTTAAAAGCAAGACTATCCTAATACACGCTACATTTAACAAAAAAGTCCCTAACTCACTAAAAGAGTTAGGGGATCAAGCAGGCTATTCATAGCGAGTTAACTTTTGTAATAAGCGTTTCATTTCGAGCACTTCATCTGTAGTGAATTCTTCAAAAACTTCTAACAAATGTTTACGGTGCTCAGGATAAATCTCATCCATCAACTTAGTACCTTCTGCTGTAATTTCAGCAAAAGTTACACGACGGTCATTTAAATCTGGCTTTCGTTCCACATAACCCTTATTACACAACTTATCAATCACGTAAGTGGTTGAAGAGGAAGCAATTAAAATCCGATTCCCAATTTGTTGAATTGGTTGAGGGCCACGATTATATAATAATTCTAATACAGCAAACTCCGTCACATTCATATCTGAATGATTCGCATCTTTTTTCACCAATTTCTCAAAGTAGGCATGTGCTCTCATCATACCAATATATGTTTTTAAAACTTCTGTATCTCGATCTAACATCTACTCTCACCTTCTTATCTTAAAATTTTTAATCTCGAAAGCGAAATAATTATATCTTATCTATTAAAATTAGTCAATCCATTCCAATAAAAATCTAAAAAAATGTGTTAAACGTAAATGATAATGTCTCAAGAGAACACAAATCAAAATGTCCCAC
>NZ_JBNUPF010000039.1:0-7618 GCF_050409565.1 Facklamia sp. P12955 | reverse complement strand
TGATAATGTCTCAAGAGAACACAAATCAAAATGTCCCACTTCTGAGTTATACTTCCTTCAGGGGGGTTAGATGGGGAGTTATTTAATAATGTTCGAACAAAGAAAATATGCCGTCATTCAATCGGTTGCACAGGGCCGAAAATCAAAAGCCAGAGCCCAGGTGGAGCTCGGTTTAACACGTCGCTCAATTAGTCGACGACTAACTGTCTATAAAACCGATGGTAAATTAGGCTTTCAACATGGAAATGAAGTGATTGGCTTTGCTTACCTTAGTGGTTTTTATAAAGCCTTTTTGCCTCAGGCTACTTTACTTTCAATCTAGACAGCTGAAGGTTGTCCAGTAAAGGGGGGCGGTCATGAACTTTATACGGTGATAGTGTTGATGCTCTCTCAAACTAATATCGAATACATCATTTCTACCATTGTCGCTGATAATTATCGCTCTCTAAGCTTTCATGAAAAAGAAGGCTTTAAACCTATGCTTACTTTCCCAAAATTAGTGCGCAAAGCTGAACGCTTTATTGATGTGATTTGGATGCGAAAAGTTATAAGAGCTGTTTCACCAAACCATTCAATATCCAGCAGTTGAATTCGACTTTGAAAGAGACCAATTAATTACTGATTAATTATATCACTACACAGTCAAATAAATAGCAGGTTTGTTGAAGTTTCATTTTAAACTCCATTATAAACCTGCATTTATTTTTGAAAAACTATTCGGGATAAGTAAAGCTTAAATCAGTCACTTTTTCAAGATTTTTTACATATCGCTTTGCTTGATATTTAGCCATTGGTAGGTTTTGATCGAGATAATTTCCACAATCTCTGGCAGTAGCACCAGGTATCTCCCCTTCAAAGTCTGCTGTGAATTTAAAGGTTTCTTTAATTAAATTCAAAACTTCTAGCCCTTCTAAGGCGTCCGTTAAAATTAAATAGAAGCCCGTACGACAGCCCATTGGTCCAAAATAAATGACTTCCTTTTTATATTTTTCGTGATTACGTAAAAAAGTTGCTGCTAAATGCTCAATTGTATGTATTTCTGCTGTATTCATTACGGGTTCAACATTTGGTGCTGTGAAACGTAAGTCATAAGTATGTAGTTTTCTTCCACCAATCTCATCTGTTCGAGACAAGTAGATACCGGGTTTTAAGATTAAATGATTGATGGTAAAACTTGGTATTTTTTCCAATAGAATTCCTCCTTTATATTGCTTCCAATGTAACGAAAGAAGAATTATCTGTCAATTTTTAGTTAAATAAAAAGTATATTAGAATAAAATGGATGATTAAACGCAAAAGATGATGGCTTATATTAGCTTGTCGACTACTTACCAATCGATCGCGATAGAGCGTAATGGAAAGGGCTAGTAACAAGATAGAAATAGCAATGTCTAAAGGTTTCAAGCTTGACCATAAATTCATTAGGGTCAAAAGAAATAGCAAATCAATAACAGTCAATGTTATCTTTGAAATATTGAGCCCATTTTTTATTCCTAAAATGCCAGTTATAAACACTATAGATGCATAGATAAAGACTATTATGTTCATCACAAACCTCCCTTTACTTCAGTTTTTTAAAATATATCATATATCGCTAATATAGTAAATGTGTATTTCTAATCTGTATATTTAAGTTCTCCTTGTTTATTGCTGTTCTAATTGACCAGCCATAAAAAGGTAAGTATGAAATTTCGATAGCACCGACATCTTGTGTATCTAAATAATTAAGGTGTCTTTTTTCTAATTTTTCAATTGTTTCACTATGAGGATGATTATAAGGATTGTCCTTCCCAGATGATATGAGCGCTAATTCTGGTTGCAGTTGGTCTAATAGATCTTCACTAGTAGAAGTTTTACTACCATGATGACCAATTTTTAAAACGTCTACTTTTTCACTTGAAAAAACTTGTAACAAAGATTTTTCTAGCTCAATTGGTAGATCTGCCATATTAAGAAATTTTTTATCGTCTATTACAAAAGAAGTGATTAGCGAAGAAGCATTACTAAAATCATCTTTAAGACTCGCAGGCATATCCAAACAAATTATCTCAATTTGATTGCCTCCTACCCTCACCTTAGTTCCCGGATTTAAGATATGATGTTGGGTCTGATTAGGAATTTTATTTGCCATGGTTTGCCATATTGCTGACTCTTTAGTGAATTTTGAATAATACAGATGTTTTATTTCAATCTCTTGAATAAGTGTTATCAAATTACCAAGGTGGTCGATATCTGGATGAGTGATAATGACGCCTTCCAAACTAGCAATTCCTTGTGATTTTAAAGCTGGAATGACATTTTTTAAAGCAAATTGAGTATCCAATTTATTTTTCTCCTGGTAGCTAGCCATCTTCCCTCCGGTATCAACTAACCAAGCCTCTTTTGAAAAAGCCTTTTTATAGAGTAAAGCATCTCCTTGCCCTACATCTAAAACGATGATTCGCTCACGTGGATCAAGATAAGGATAAAATAATATTCCGATTGAATAACCGATAATTAAAGATTGCCAAGCTAATTTTGGGTTACTTTTTAAATAATAAAACCAAATAATAGCTATACCAAGTAAAAAGATTGGTAAGAAAAAGTTTCCGTTTCCTAATAAGATTGTTCCGCTTTCTATAACAGAATGAAGTGAAAGGAATTCCCACATTCTTTGGAAGACATTAGATAGATAAGTAATGAACTTTAATAAAGCTGGATAGTACTGACTAACATATAATAAAATTGAAAAAGAGAACATGCTTGGCAGAATCCATCTTTCGAATATAGGCGCAAATAAAAGCACGACTGCTAGTTGTAAAAAATTAATGGTATAAGTACTTGAGAGTAAAAGGGGCCATGAAAATAAGAAACAAAATAAAGTTAGTTCACTTTTTTCTTGCCAAGTAGTTGAAAGGCTATCGACTATACTTCCTTGATAAAAATAAATCAGATACGACATTATGAATGATAAAAGAAAGGCTAAACTTTTTATATTGAAGGGATTAATAATTAGGAGGGTTATATAAATTACTGACAAAACATCTAAAGAAGAAAGTGGCCAATCAAACCTTTTGCGTAAATCATTAATTATAATAACCGACATAGAACGGATAACACCTATAGGCCAAGCTACTAACCATGCAAAAAAGGTTAAAAGTATAAAATTGATTTTTTTACTTACTAGAGGAGAAATACCTATTCTTAATAAGATAGTATTGAGAACTCTTCGGAGATAGTTGACATGAAAACCTGAGATTGAGAAAAAGTGTAAAATTCCTAAAGTCATAAAGGCCTGTTTGTAATCTTGATAAACTGTGGAATTTAAATTGTAGAGTAATTTATTATGAATACTAACTAAAGGAATCTGACCACATTTTCTTATATAATGTGTTAATCTTGCTCTAACATTAGCAAGTAATACTAAGGGATGGTTGATTAAATTAGATTGATTCAATGAAATTTTTTTAATTTTCTTTACCTCCACCCCCCAAGCTATGCCTTTTCTTTTTAAGTAACTTTGATAGTTAAAAAGATCAAAATTGCGATTAGGTTCTACTTGCTTAATTTCGCCTTCTATTTCTAAACGATAGGAGCTAAGGGTTAAGTCAGGTAAATTTTCTTGCAAAGCTTCCTCATTCCAATAGGTCACTGTCACAGGGAATGTGGTATCATTTTCGATAATTAAGAAGACTTCACCATAAAAAGTATTTTCACTTTGTTGGATTTGGTTTGGATTGATAGTTATAGTGGCTTCAATTTTTTCTTGGTCATTAAGCATAGAAAGTTGTTCTTGTAACTTGTTTTCTAAAAACCGATGCCTTACGAACACTAGCAATAAAAAAAAGACAGCTAAAATGATTACGGCCTTATTATCACACTTAATAATTCGTATAAGGCTTAAACAAAATAGAATGAAGAAAGACAAGGTGGAATGTATAAGAAACAATAAAAACAAACTAATTAGCATAGCAATTAAAGTCCAGTGATAACGACAACTTGTCAATTTATTCATTGCTGAAGCCCTACTGTAATAAGGTCTTTTAATCCTTCAAAGGTTTTTGGACCGATGCCTGAAACTTGTAAAATATCTTCAGTGGCTTGAAAAGAACCATGGTCCTGGCGATACTGAATGATTTTTTGAGCTTTAGAAGGACCGATTTGTGGCAAAGTTTCTAATTCTGCTTGATCTGCTGTATTAATATTAATGAGTGTTTGCCTCTCCTCTTTATTAGAAGATCCTACCAACATTAACTCCTGGTTTAAGGCCGATGTTTTCTGCTGTGATTGCTCGTTTATGATTAGGGTATCCCATTCCGACTGACTATATACTGTAACCATCATCTGATCTTCTAACAGTAACGCTAAATTTAAGCTGTCTTGTGCCGCATCTTCAGTAAAACCTCCAGCCTTATCGATTAAATCAATTAAACGTGATCCTTGCTGTAATTGATAAACTCCTGGTTTCATAACCGCTCCCTTCAAATCTACATAAAGTTGTTTTAATACAGTGGTCTCATTTTCTTGACTGGTCATTTCCAATGCTAGTGAATGCTCTTCTGCTTGTAAATCAACAGTATCCCTTAATAAATTGTTTTGATTTAGCATCATAAAAACACATACACAAGCAACTAATATCAATAAAAATGGCTTATTTCTAATTTTTGCATAAACAGACGCTTTTTGACTTTCTTCAAAATAAGACTTCATGACTTTCCTCCTCACTTGACAATCTTAAATACAAGGAGAATTTCTTAAAGGCGCTTTTAAGACCCCCAGCATCAAAATACTGAGGGCCTTAAAATAAGCTTTGGATATCTCTTTTTATTTTATCCTTTGAGCAAGTGCTTGGGCAACATTTGGAGGAACCATTTGCGAAATATCTCCACCAAAATAAGCGATTTCTTTGATTAAACTGGAGCTTAAATAGCGATAATTTTCATTCGCAAATAAAAGAACTGTTTCAAGGCCTGGGAGTTGGGTTCGATTAACAGTCGCAATATTCGCTTCATATTCAAAATCTTGTGCCGAGCGTACTCCCCGAATAAGGGAAATCGCCTTAACTTTTTGATAGTAATGAGCAATTAAGCCATCTTCTAAGTAATCAATTTTTACATTTTTAAATGCTGCTGTAGCCTCTTCGATTAAAAGTTTTCGCTCCTCAACTGTAAAGACGGTCTTTTTTGTGGTATTCACTGCAATTAATACGATTACTTCATCAAACAATTGACTGGATCGCTCAATCAAATCTAAGTGTCCATATGTTAAGGGGTCGAATGAACCAGGAAAAACACCTACCCTTTTACTCATACTCTTCGCTCTCCTCACCTTGGTATTGATATATTCGAATGACTGTAATCCCATATTTTTTATTTTTTAATTCAAGAAAATTAGGGATTTCTTTTACGGAATGCACTTCGTCAGCCTCAAGAACAATTAAGCAACTCGGATTTAGAAAATCATTTTTGATTAACCACTCTAAGTCTTGCTCAACTTGATTTTCAGCGTAAGGGGGATCAAGAAATACAAGGTCAAAGGCTCGTTGGTTTTTTAGACCCCAATCTAATAACTTTGTCCGGTTTTTGCCACTTAGAAGTACAAACTTTTCTTCTTCTTTTGTCATCTTTATATTTTCTTTAATCGTTAAAACGGCTCGCCGATCTTTCTCGCACATAACAGCTCCTGCCAGTCCTCTTGAAACAGATTCTATGGCCAAAGCTCCTGATCCCGCGTAAAAATCCAAACAATAGCCATCAATCGGTAATCGATTAGCCAAAAGGTTAAACATCGATTCTTTTATTTTATCGGTTGTAGGCCGTGTGTTTTTCCCGGGAACCGCCTTTAAAGGACGAGATCGATAACTTCCTGCAATGACTCGCATCATACCACCTACTTCTTATCTTTTGCTTCTGGGACGATTTCTTGGGCGAGATCTTTAAAGAATTCGTCAAAGGAAACCTCTTCTTCCTCTTCTGCTTTTAAATCAGGATCAATTCGATCCTTTATAGCATCTTTAAAAGTCATATCGATATCATCTCGGTATGAAACCTCTACTTCCCGCACAAAATTTAATTTACGCAAAGAAGATAAAGTTTCATCAAGCTGAGAATCATTCACGTACATGATGGCATATTTCAAGCGTTCACTTAAATAATGTACTGTGCCATATTTTCTTAATTGCTTCCATTGTTTAAGACTATATAACCATACAACAAGCGATTTTCTTTTTACTGCTTCAAATGTCATTAGCGTCCACCTTTCAAATTGGATACTTTTGAGCGATTAGTTGTTTGTCTCATCCGAGCTTCTTCACTGATGAATTTTTGAACAATGCCTATTATTATCAAATTGACTACCATGCTCGTCCCTCCATACGATATAAAGGGAAGTGTCACTCCAGTAAGGGGGATTAAACTTGTCAATCCTCCAATATTTACAAATGTTTGCGTAAAGATTAAAATAGCAAATCCCGTAATACAAATACGGTGAAACAATTTACTCATCATACTGGCTGTTCTGAGTAAGTAAAAAACTAAACCAAGTAATGTTAAGATTACAGCGCTTACCCCTAGCAATCCTGTCTCTTCTGCTATCACTGATAAAATAAAATCTGTATGAGCGGCAGGAAGCATTTCTTTTATTACTCCTTGACCTAAGCCCACACCGAAAAGGCCACCATTAGCGATTGCTTTATAGGATTGAATGACTTGATAGCCTGTCCCATGTTGATATTTAAACGGATCAATGAAAGATCCTAAACGTTCAAAAAAGTGCCTTCCAGTACCCACAAAATAGTCTGCAAAGTATATTGAAACAATATAGATAACTATAGTAACAACAATAAAAAATAACAGAGAAAGAATATTCTTCTTTCTTGATAAATTAAAAATCATAAACAGAGAATAAGCACAAAAACCAATAAGTACTGTTGTGCCTACATCAGGCTGAATTAAAACAAACATTGCCGATATTATCATTAAACCAAAGGGCAAAATGATATACCAAAAAGAAGACTTTTCTAGTGCTATCAGATAAGTTCTTTTAAAATAAACAGCCAGTCGACTACATGTGAGCACCATAGCTATTTTAAATAGCTCAGAAGGTTGAAAATTATATCCTCCAATATTGATCCAAGAAGATGCCCCTCCTCCTTCCTGACCGAAGAAAGTAGCATAAAAAATTAAAACCATTGTTAGAAAATTGAGTATATTAATTAAAAAGATGTTAGAAAACCATCCGTTTGGAACAAGCCGAACGAGTAAAATCATGCAAAAACCAATCAAAATTGAGAGGGCTTGCTTCTTCACCATGGCTAATGGATCTTGTGACATGGTAGAAGAAAAGACGGCTAACATGGAAAAAAGTAGTAAAACAATGACAATAAGACTTAGTAACTTATCGCCCTTTCCATATAGATCAAATTTTTTCTTAAAGCTTGTGATAAAACGCTCTTTATTCATTTCTTTAGAATCTACTTCTCTAGTTTTAGGAGTGATGTGAAAGACTTTGTTTTCCATAATTATTCCTCTCTAATTCGCTAAAAACATTATAGCATAAAGCATCAGTAGTGGGTATTTATGAAAATGGCTCTTTGTCAAATAGGGTTGATGAGTAGGTGAGGTAACCGACTGGTTACTTC
>NZ_JBNUPF010000038.1:0-10957 GCF_050409565.1 Facklamia sp. P12955 | reverse complement strand
TAACATGCTTGCCTGTCACGCAGGAGATCGCGGGTTCAAATCCCGTCCGGACCGTTTCTAGGCTTGATAGCTCAGTTGGTAGAGCACTTGATTGAAGCTCAAGGTGTCGGCGGTTCGATTCCGTCTCAAGCCATTGCTGGAGGGGTAGCGAAGTGGCTAAACGCGGCGGACTGTAAATCCGCTCCTTCGGGTTCGGCAGTTCGAATCTGCCCCCCTCCATTTTAATAGGGATTGCTAACCATTTTCCTTTTTAGGGACTTAGTTTAACGGTAGAACAACGGTCTCCAAAACCGTCAGTGTGGGTTCGATTCCTACAGTCCCTGTTAAAAGTATGATGGCGATTGTGGCGAAGTGGTTAACGCATCGGTTTGTGGATCCGACATTCGTGGGTTCGATTCCCATCAGTCGCCTATTTATATTTTATTATTGGGGTATAGCCAAGCGGTAAGGCATCGGACTTTGACTCCGTGATTCGTTGGTTCGAATCCAGCTACCCCAGTTTCATGGCGGTATAGCCAAGTGGTAAGGCACGGGTCTGCAAAACCTTGATCGCCGGTTCAAATCCGACTACCGCCTTATATCTATTACGGCGGTGTGGCGGAATTGGCAGACGCGCTGGACTCAAAATCCAGTGCCGGTTACACGGCGTGTCGGTTCGACCCCGACCACCGCTATTTATTTTAAACTCTTTCCTGGATAGGAAGGTTTTTTTATTGTTTTATTTTCATTGGTAAAGTATAATTTTCTTATAAATTCGAAAGGAGTGGTACAAGATGAATTTAGAAAATAAAAATTTAGGTTCTAATCTAAAAACTCTTCAATGGTTTTTTGCTAGGGTTATTTGTTTTTACGTACCACCCTATCATTAGTCATTTTCTATATTTTTAAGGATCTAAGTTAATCTTAGATTCTTTTTTATTTTAATTATATTTTAAAAATTATAGAATTTATTTTGTCTTTCTAAATTCATCATATTTACGAAAACAGATAGCTTTATGTAGCATAAAAGGATAATTTAGATAGGAGACTAATTGATGATAAACAAAGATTATGGTATTAATTCTTACATTTCTAGATATAATTTAAATAATGATTTAAATATCTATCGCATCACAAGTCGTAATAATGCATTTCTAACGCTTCATAATAAAAAAGACGAATTAATTTCGGTTCGAGTAAATTTAAAAAATAGTGATTTTGTTGTAGGTGATTATGTTTTAGTTGAAAAGAATGCGGGAGAACATCAAATATCCACGTTTCTCAAAAGAGATAGCTTGATTACTAAAGCTCAAAGCACATCACAAAAAAGTTTGGCATATAATGCTAAAGAACAATTAATAGCTGCAAATGTTGACCAAATATTTATTCTTATTGCAGCTGATCAGAGGTTTTCTTTGGGAAAATTCGAACGCTATGTCTCTACCTTTTCTAATATGGCTAAGGATATTCAAATTATTATTTCAAAATCAGACTATCAAGTAGAAGCTTCAACTATTGAAAATACTATTTTAAAGGTTTATCCTAAAATGAAAATTAATCAATTATCAATTCATGATCCTTTATCGTATCAAAAAGTAATGAATCTTCTCAAAAAAGGTAAAACTTCTATTCTAATTGGATCATCAGGGGTAGGAAAGTCTACTTTAATAAACACTATTTTACAAAAAGAAGAACTGTCAACTCAAAACGTTAGAAATGATGGTAAAGGCAAGCATACAACCACCTCTTCCTCTATGTATTTCCTTAAAAAAACCTCTTCTTATATTATTGATACACCAGGCTTTAAAACTATTTCATCTCATAGAGATGCAGATGAAACGCTTCTTTTTCAAAGTATATATGACCTTTCGCTTAAATGTAAGTTTAATGATTGTTCGCACGTGAATGAGCCTGGATGTGCTATTCAACTAGCCATCAAAAAAGGGAATTTATCTAAAGAGTTGTACAATCGTTATTTAAAATATAAAGATAAAAAGAAACGGTATAAGGAATTGATCAGCCAAAAAAACAAAAAAAAGAAACCACATCATCGAATGAAAGTAATCACTAAGTCAGGAGTTCTTAACGACATTGATTAATCTCACCTAATCAATAGTTATAAGGTAGTTTATAGGGCAACGTTAAGGTATAATAGATAGGTCGATAATTTTATGTTATTTCAAAGAGGTGATCTGTTTGATTAGTACAGTAGAAAGTTATTTTGAAAAAGAAGATATTTTGGTTCCTAAGAAATATCTTCAAATTGATGAAGAGTATTTAAATAAACAAGTTGATCAAAAAGTTGAGGAACTAACCAATCTAAATTATCCAAATAATAAAAATTTGTCAGATGAAGTGATATTCAATCTAAATCTTCCGAATATCTATAGTTATCAAGACTTGAGAAGCTTTTTTTATAATGATTTGAAGCATCGTGTGGCTGAGTTCTTTTTTTATGATCAACTACTGCCTTACTTATTCACTTTTTTCGCTGAAACCAGTCAAACCATCATTAATCAAAGTGAGCTGTTGCTTTTTCAAAATGAGTATCTAAAAAGAGTAGAAACGATAGCTAAAGTAAAGAATATCTCTTTTTCTGATTATGTACAAATTCACCTTCGATTGGCTGGTAATCCTTATGAGCGAATTAAAGAGAGAGCTTTTGAGGAATTTGTTTTTAGGTTAATTGCCAATCAAAGATATGAGAAAAATGAGTATGCTAATTTACAAGATGAGTACGAAGCATTTATTTCCGACCGCTCATTATCTCTTAATGTTGATCCCTTTGATTTGAAAGAGGAGTTAAGCCTATCTACTTTTGAACAAGATTACCCGACCATTTACTTTACTCAAGAACTGTTAGATTATTTTATACCTAAAATTATTAGTTAAGATTGGGTTCTTAAAATCCTATTGATATATTTACCAATAACATCAGGTGAAGGAGCGAACAAATTTGAATGATAGTTATCAAAAACAATTGCTTTCTTTTTTAATTACTGCGACTCTTTTTTCAACACTTTATTTCACTTTTGTTTCTTCCTCTAATCGTTATATTATTGAAAACTTTTTCAAAAAGCCGATTGATAGCAGCATTAACCTTGAGGAAGTAGATCTTAATTTAAGAAAAGATCCAATCTTACAAACCAACGCTAAATCTGAAAAAGTCTCACTCTCGTCTGAATTAAACGATCACTATATGCCAAGATTTTATAATCGACCTCAACTTATTAAGCCGACTTTAAAATCGTCTATTAATCGCAAACCAGTTGTTGAAGAAATTGGAGTGGCGGAACTTGTATGGAAAAGAGATGGATTGAAAAAGATACTTTATCAAGGTGGTTCGCCCTTCACCGGATGGTTTCAAGAAGATAAAACTAAAGGTTATTATCAAGATGGTTTAAAAGAAAATCTGAACAACAGTGAATTATTAGCTAAACAAGTTGAGGATCTTTTTGCTGTTAATAAATATCCTTTCTACATGACTCCTCATAAAAAAAGAGAGCATTTCACTCTGAAAACAATGGAGTACAGCATCCTTATTAAGTCTCCTGATTTAAAAATTTACTCAAATCCGCCTGGTTTAGCCAGTTCACGTTATTTACTAAATACTCAAGGAATGATAGACAGTCCAATGGAAGTAGGACAGGAACTCACTAATCAATATGGAACCTGGTTACATGTTTATTTTGGCTATGATGAGCTTGGTTGGATTAGAAAAGATTCTTCATATAATGATTATGTTTTAACCTATTATAGTGAAAGGGAGCTTTTAGATGAAATAGAAGCTATATTAGAGACTTATTTGGGATATATTAGTGCAACGGCAGGAGCTTCTTTTGTTAATAGTGAGCATCTTACCCAGGTTTCAGTAAATAACCAAATATTTTTCCCAGCCTCTACTCAAAAAATTTATGTTTTAGGTAAAATTTATGAGCTTTATAAAACTGGTGAGTTGTCACCCAATTCTATGGTTATTTTATCTGATGAAAACCGCGTCCCAGGTGCTGGAGTTATTCAAGGAGACCCTAGTGGGTCGCAATACACTGTGGATTACTTAGTAGATTTGATTCCTTTATATTCTGATAACACAGCTGCTAATATGTTAATTGAAGTAGCTGGCGAAGGTGAATGGATTACACCTTATGTCCATAAATTTGGTCTAAAAGATACCTTTGTCGATGGAAAATATTATCATGGATCAACCAACCGCAGATTTCAGACATCGCCTGGGGATGCTGCTATGTATTTCGCTTTAATGGCACGTAATGAACTGAATGGCGAACCTTGGGATGGTCAATTAATTCAAAAATTAATGACAAACCCATGGCGATATCTTTCTGCATTTATACCATACGTTACCACATGGAATAAAACAGGATTAGGATCGACAGAACAAAATGATGTCGCAGCTTTTCAAACGGATTATGGAACCTACACACTAGCTGTGTATACAGAAAATCCTTATAATTACGATGCTGTTCCAGATCAAATGGGAATATTATCTAAAGCTGTTTTTGATGTCTATGTTAGTAATCGTTCGCTCTTATGGCAAAAAGTAACAAATCCCCAAGCTTATTTAGAGGAAAAAGAGCAAGAAATGTTAAGGCAATCTACAGAAATGATGTTAGATGAAAACAATTATAATTAAAAAATAAAAGGGGCTGGGACAAAAGTCTTGAACAATTAAAGAAAGTCCGGTCAACGATCCATTTGTTAATCGGACTTTTTCTTTAACAATAAAAAAATAGAAAGCGTTTCCTGCTATAATAGTAGTAATCACAAAACCATTTAGGAGGGGCTTTCTATGTAGCAACAGTACACTATGAATCACACTTACTTGCCACTGGAAATGGATTGTTTATTCCCTGAAAATCATAGTGTTTAGGCGAATTCATGAGGTAGTCGAACAAATTCAATCTGAGATTCAGCAGCTCTTAAGTGAAGAAATTGAAACGCTTAACCGAGCGATTGAAACGCAAACTGTTGTCGGAGCGGATGAACGCAAAAAGAAGCGCTGTCGTCTCAAAAAGTATCACCAAAAAATTGCTGAGGATTTTATTCCTTGTAAAGAAAAACACACCACTTATCAAGCGACATCCAACGGTCGCAATAGCTTTTCTAAGACCGATGTCGAGTGAATATTTATGGCCAATAATCTACGTAAATACCCAAAGCAGCGAGCCTAGATTGGAAAGTCACTTTCCAATCTAGGCTCGCTGTAAATTTTAAGGGGGCTGAGAAGCCCTTTTGTCCCAGCCCCTTTTATTTTAGTAAGAATGCTTTCAGTTTAGCTGTTTTCGTAAGTTTCTAAGACGAGCCTGGCTGTATCGCTAGAAAGGGAATAATAAATTTTAGTTCCATCACGGTCCGCAGAGACAATTTTTGCTTCACGTAATTTACTAATGTGTTGAGAGACGGTAGATTGAGTTAATTCTAAATCTTGTTGAATTTTGCTGACATTCATAACACCGTTATTTTTTAATAGCAATGCGATTGAAAAACGAATAGGGTGTGATAAAAGTTTTAGTACATTAACATATCTAGCCATTTTTTTTGATTTCATTCCGTATGTTTGCATCTTTTCCCTCCATTTCTATCTATTTTTATGCCTAGTCAGATTGTATCACATATTTTACTTTTAAAGTAAGAATTTTTTGTGTTTTTTATATTACATTTAATTTTGCTTAAAATTTTTACTGATTATTAAATGGTGAAAATAGTAGATACTTATAATATTTTAGCTAGCAAGATAAGGATACCATTTTAAGTTGTAATAAGCAAAGGTTGTTTGAAAGTAGTGTATAAATGGTTTTTAGAATAGGTTTAAATTATAAAAATATGTAATTGTTTTATTTTTTAAACAATAAAGATCCTTCATATTAGTATGATAGTACTATTAAATAATCTTTAAACAATAAAATAAGCCAACGTATATGTTATTTTATTTATAACATAATTTTATAAAAGGCTTGAAGTGTATCTTGCTTGATTGATTGTAATATCACTGTAACCTATATTGCTATCTTTAATCGGTTTGCTTAATCATAGGTAACAAGTGCTAAAAAAACGTGCACTTATTAATAAACTTGTTTAAGATATCTTATATATTAATTTTAATAATAATTCACCAACAAGGTGATCATGTTAAGGAGTATTTATGAAAAAATCAATAATAAGTTTAGTTATCTCGTCACTATTGTTGCAAGTCGTAACTGTTCAACCAACTATCTTAGCTCAGGACGATAATTATCAAGGAAGTCTTGCGATGGTTTGGAAGCAGAGAACAGTTAATGAGATACGTCGTGTAATCAATCTAATGACTGAAAAACAAGATGGTGTCTATGTGATTCAATGGGGCGACACTTTAAGTAGTATTTCTGGAGCAACTGGTATATCGGTCAATGATTTGGCTCAAATCAACCAAATAGCTAATCCAGATTTAATCATAGCTGGAGCAGAGTTGCGTTTTAACTCAGATTCTGGGACGATCTCATATAGTCAAGGAGATGAAGAAGTAACAGTTACAGCTTATGAGACTGAAAGCAGTTCAATTAATACAAAGGCTCAAACAGAAGAGAGTCTCTTAGTAATTGAGGCAGCTGAAGACTTTGAAGAAGTTCAAGAAGAATTACCTACTTTTGAGGAAGCTATGCCTAATGAAGTTGTCGAAACAACTCGGGAAATTAGTGAAGAAATTCTTCCAGTTGTTGAAATGACTACCACGAGCAATGAAGTTATCGAGGAACAGCTGACTACTGAAGACTTTGAAACAACAGCCACTACAATTAAGTCTACTGATTTTAATACTGATTTAATTGAAACTAGCGTTTCAGATATTACAACTAGCATTACTACCAGTATTGAAACGACTAGTTATGTTGAATCTACCTATGAAGAAATAACTTTTGAAACGAATGAAGAAAGAGTTGAAACAACGCTTGTAGATAATAGCAGTACGGACCCTTATGCAGCGTTTGAAAGAATAGTTGCTGAGAAAGGTGTTTCTGATGTTGAGCAAGGTTATTGGAAGGCTATTATTAATCGTGAGTCCGGGTGGAATACATTTGCTAAAAATATGTCTTCTGGAGCATATGGATTACCACAAGCTTTACCAGGTAATAAAATGGCTTCTCATGGTGAAGATTGGCAAAGCAACCCTTATACTCAATTATCATGGATGTATGACTATATGGTAAGTCGTTACGGATCGATTTCTGGAGCTTGGTCACATTCTCAATCAAAAGGGTGGTATTAATAATTAAAGAGCTGAGATCATTAGATCTCAGCTCTTTAGGTGTTCAGAATGAAGTTAAAATATAGCTTATTTTGATAAAAAAGTTAAGTAGAACTTTAGGTCCAATATATGGTACGATAAAATCTTGATAGTGAAGATAAAAACTATTAAGAGAGGAAGAGTTGATGAGTCAAACAAAGATTGAATTCTTGGGTGGAATTGGCACAATTGGGGGAAATATTATTAGCCTTCAAAAAGATAATCATCAAGTGATTATGGATTTTGGAGCATTTGTAGGAGCCGATATTAAACAATTGCTAGATCGATCATTAACTGAACAATTCCTTCAAGATAACTTATTGCCTAAGGTAGAAGGATTTTATTCTCAAAGCCAGTTAAATTCAAATTCGTTAACTGCTTATGAGGTGAGCTCATCGAATACTGCCATTTGCTTGTCTCACTTGCACCTTGATCATCTAGGTTCCTTAGGACAAATAAACGAACAAATTCCTGTATACACATCAGAGAAGTCGTTAAACTTTTATGAAAACTTAGTAAAAATTCCTTTTTACCTAAATATGATGTTAATTGGCAAAGTGTTCCTCATCAAACAAGTATTCATCATGGGCCATTTAAGATAACTTTTAAAGAGAGTGACCATGATACAGAAGGTGCGAGTGCTATTTTATTGCAACGAATGATTTGAAAATTGTTTATTCAGGAGACTTAAGACTAAATGGTTATAACCCTGAAAAAGTGCTCAAGTGGGTAGAAGAAGCCCATACTTTTGAACCAGACCTACTATTAATTGAAGGCACCTCTTTGTCTAATTTTGGAGATGACCTCGCACCTCACTTAGCTGTTGAGGGAAAAAATCATAATCTAGCTTGTTCAAATGAGCGGCAGTTTTTAAAAGAGAGTGACCACTTATTGGGTAAAAAACAAGCAGGCATCATAACCATTAATTTATATCCACAAAATATACAATGCTTGATAAGATTGAATGAAATAGCTAAAAATCATCAACGGAGATTTGTCGTAGATAAAGCGTATTACCAATTGCTTAAACAACATATATCAAGCAAAATCGATAATATTTTTTGTTTAGGTGAGGATGAAGAAGAAAGTAGTCTTTCGGTAAGTGCTGAAGAATTGAAGGCTTCGCCGAATGACTATTTATTCTTAATTGATTATGAACGTCATCAAATTCTTTATCAATTACCAGCTGGAATATATTTACATTCAAACGGAGTTCCTTTAGGAGTCTTTATGGCTGGTTATGAGGAGTTTTTAACCAATATGGTTGAATACGGCCGGGATTTCTATCAGGCTGGGGTCTCAGGTCATGCCTCTCAAGCAGATTTATTGATGATTGGTTATACGATTCAATCAAAAGTTGTTATTCCATGGCATACATTTAAACCAAAGGCTTTTGGTCAAGAGTTAGAAACAAAAGGTCTAATTGTTTTCTATCCTCAGTATGGCCAAATATATACGATGGACAAGATATTGGAGGGGAACAATGCTTAAAATCCGCTTTTTAATAACGAGTGATACACATGGTCAATGGCACCATCATCCTGATCAGACTGAGTATTCCTTAAAGAACACTGCAGCTTTAATTGATCAATTAAAACAAGATTCGATTAAGACATTGCAATTTGATTTAGGCGATTTTATTCAAGGATCGCCTATGACGAGCTATACCAGTCAAGTGACAAAGAGTGCGGCTCCTTATGCTCGAATGATGAATGATTTGGACTATGATTATCAAATTGTTGGTAACCATGAATTTAATCACGGAATGGCCTATCAAGACACTGCATTAGACTTAATAAATGCACAAATATTATGTAGCAATATTGTGGATCGAAAAACCAAAAAGCCCTATAAGGGAAAAGCCTATGATGTCATCAACATTGAAGATTATAAAATCGGAATTATTGGTGTAACCACCCACTATATACCACACTGGGAGTTGCCAGAAAATTATGAAGGCTTAGAATTTTTAGATGCTTTTGAAACGGTTAAAGAGTATGCTCAATTTTTAAAACCTCAAGTGGATTTATTAGTTGTTGCTTATCATGGAGGTTTTGAAGCTGACCTATCTTCGGGAGAGGCCTTAGAGGCTCAAACTGGAGAAAATCAAGGATATAAGATGATCAGTGAGATTCCTGAAATAGATCTTTTATTAACGGGTCATCAACATCGTCAGATTTGTCAGCCCTTTAAGGATTCCTTTGTCATTCAACCAGGCTATGGTGGTGAAAAGGTGGGTGAAGTTATCGTGAGTTTAGATAAAAAAGCTTCCCCAGCAATTGAAGGGGCTCTACACTCTTTTACAACTAGCGCAGCAATTGAAAATATTCGTCCATTAGAACCTGAATATAGCCAGAGCCTTAACTGGCTTGATGAGGTCTTAGGGAATGCTCCCATGGAGATGCCCACTCGAAACCTTCATCAAGCAAGAGTGAAAGGCCATCCTTTTGCTGAGTTTTTAACGAGAACGATGTTGAATGAAACAGGGGCAGACTTCGCAGGTATATCCTTGCTCAACGATCACTTTGTAGATTTTCAAGGTGAAGTTAGGCGAGGAGAACTATTGAATATTTATCCTTATTATAATCAAATTGCTGTTAGCCAAGTAAGTGGTCAGGATATAATTGAAGCGATGGAGCATAATTTTGCTTATTTTACTTTTGATTCATCCGGTAAAATTTCTGTAAATCCTTCTTATATTTATCCTAAACCTAAGCATTACAATTATGACTTGTACACGGGTTTTTCTGTAGAGGTTGATTTGAATCAACCAATAGGTAAGCGTGTGGTCAAATTAATTAATGAAAAAACACAAAAAGTAATTGATAAGCAAAAATATTACCATTTAGCGCTCACTCAATATCGTGCTGTTGGGGGAGGCGATTATAATATGTTTACAAAAGCTAAAATTGTTAATATGATTGATAAAGATATGATTCAATTAATAGTTGAAGGTATGGATCAATTGACAGTTACGGAATGGAAAGATATAAATCATCATTATGAGCATATTCAATGGACAGCTTTTAATGAAGATTAAGTATTTTTTCAAAGTTGAAATTAGTCTAAAAAGCTTTTAATAAACAAAATACTTTTAGCTGATAATTTCAATAAACAAAAAAGAAATGCGGATTATGTTGGTGATGAATATTTTTCTTCTGATCATTTATCGTTTAAAAAAGATGGTTACATAGGGTTTTTAGATTATTATGTAATGGGTAAAGATTTTATGGAAAATGGCTTTTCACCTCATGCTGTAGCAATCCATATTATAGATTGTGATAAAAAAAGAACTTGAGGGTTCATCATTTTGTATCTGATACCAATCATAGCCCAACAGATCCAGCGAATAAATACCATGAAGCAGTTATTAGACCAAAAGAATAGTATAATAAGATAATGGAATTGGAAGGTAAAGAATATGTAAAAGAAAACATAGAAACTGAAGTATTTTAACATTTATTACAGATGCTGATGAAGGGAGCGACCCTGGCTTAGGAGTAATAAAAAAATTATCTATTGAACATCAGATAGAACTAATGAGCAAATTTTTAAGAAGCTAAATAAAAAGACAATCAGTTTAAATTTATAGTTTATTATATAATGAAAATAATTTGATGTTTATACTAAAAGAGTTAGAAAAACTAGGCTCTATGTCCAATAGGGTTGATGCTATCCAAGGAGATTAAGCAATTAACGGTT
>NZ_JBNUPF010000037.1:0-12002 GCF_050409565.1 Facklamia sp. P12955 | reverse complement strand
GTGGGACATTTTGATTTGTGTTCTCTTGAGACATTATCATTTACGTTTAACATTTAAGGGAATAAACAATCCATTTCCAGTAGCAAGCAAGTTTGATTCATAGTATACTGTTGCTAGATAGAAAACCCCTCCTGAATGGCTTTGTGATTACTACGATTACAGCAGGAAACGCTTTCTTTGTTTATATTGTTAAAGAAAAAGTCCGATTAACGATTATATCGTTGACCGGACTTTCTTTAATTATTCAAGGCTTTTGTCCCAGCCCCTTGTTTTATTCTCTAATTTGACCAGAACCTTCAATGAGGTATTTGTAAGTAGTCAGCGCCTCTAATCCCATAGGCCCTCTGGCATGAAGTTTTTGAGTTGAGATACCAATTTCTCCTCCGAATCCGAAGACTTCACCATCCGTAAAACGCGTCGAAGCATTTACATAAACAGCTGCCGAATCGACATCATTCATAAAATCTTGCGCCACTGAATAGTCTTGCGTAATAATAGCTTCGGAGTGTCCAGTTGAAAAACGGCTGATATGGTCAATCGCTTGGTCATAATTTTTTACAATTTTTATTGCCACTACTAAATCTAAGAACTCTGTCTCATAATCTTCCTCACTAACCTGTACGGAATATGGCAATAAGTCACGTGTTTGCTCATCTCCTAAGATTTGAACATTGGCATCAAACAAGGCATTTCCTATTTGTGGTAAGTAAGCCTTAGCGAAAGCCTCATCAACAATGATTGTCTCAACAGCATTACATACAGAAGGACGTTGTGTTTTAGCATTGACAACAATCGTCTGAGCCATTTTAAAGTCTGCTTTTTCATGTATATAAATATGGACATTGCCTACTCCCGTTTCTATAACAGGAACAGTGGCATTTTTCACCACATTTTGAATTAAACCTGCTCCTCCTCTTGGTATTAAGCAGTCAACATAATGATTCATTTGCATGAGTTGAGTAACTAACTGTCGATCAGGGTCTGTAATTAACTGAACACAGTACCTAGATAAGCCAGCCATTTCAAGGCCTGCTTGAATGGCTTCAACGATTGCTCGGTTGGTGGCGATGGCTTCTTTACCTCCTCGTAAAATAACAGCATTTCCTGCCTTTAGACATAAACCAGAAGCATTCGCTGTCACATCGGGACGTGATTCATAAATAATGCCAATTACACCTAGTGGGACAGGTCTTTGACTAATGCGCAAGCCCAATTCATTCACCCATTGCTTGCGTGTGTTAGCTAATGGTTCTGCTAACTGAGCTATTTTTCGAATACCTGCTACCATTGATGCAAAACGCTTTTCATCTAGGGTTAATCGCTCGATCATGGCAGCTACCATGCCATCCGCACGCGCGTTCTCTACATCTTGAATATTTTGCTCTAAAATACTTTCTTGCTTTTCTTCTAAAGATTGAGCCATAGCTAATAAAGCTTGGTTTCTCGCTTGACTGCTTAACTTACGTAATTTTTCAAAGTTTTCTTTTGCTCTTTTTCCAATGGTTAATAATTCGATCGATGTTGCCATTTTATTTATCCCCTTTCCGATGGAAAAAAGTTCCAATACTTTTACCTTTTAGAATATCAAAAATTATCGAAGGATCGGCTCCTGAGGTAATGACTAAGGATGAATCGGTAGTAAAGATGACCTCGGCTGCATTCAATTTAGTAGCCATACCTCCAGTTGAAAATTCTGAGCCTTTTCCCATTGCCATTTGCTGAATTTCTTGTGTGATTTCAGTCACTTGATCAATTAACTGAGCATGAGGGTTTTGTTGTGGGTTTGAGTCATATAAACCATCAACATCTGAAAGAATAATTAAAAGATCAGCATCTGTAATTTTAGCTACAATAGCAGATAAGGTGTCATTATCACCAAACTTGGTTTGATGATTTAACTCCTCAACTGCTACCGCATCGTTTTCATTAATAACGGGGACAATTTTTCGTCTTAATAAGGTATCCATGGCTACTTGAACATTTTGTAGCGATTGAGGATAATCAACTACATCTCGTGTTAAAAGAATTTGGCCGACATTCACGCCATAATATTTAAAGAAGCGAGAATAGTGTCCCATTAATAACGTCTGACCGACAGCTGAAGCTGCTTGTTGGTCTGCAATGGTAGTTGGATAATTGGCTTCATTTAAGTCCATACTCCCTACACCAATAGCTCCCGAGGAAACAATGACAACTTCTTTACCTTCTTGGATCAAACTAGCACAGACATAAGCTAAGCGATCTAATTTAGTGAAATTAATCCCTTCATCGGACAATATTGTGTTTGTTCCTAACTTAATAATAATTCGTTTTGCATTTTTTAAATCACTACGTTTCATTCTCTACCCTCTTTTACAATTCAATAGCCTTATTATAGGAAAGTTTCATGTCTGGGTAAAGTATCCATACTATTCTCTTTGAAAAGTGAAAATCCCTTTACAATTTTAATTTCCCTTTTTAGCCGCTGATAATTCTAGCTTTGATAAATAATTTCCTAAAGCTCGATTGTAAACTCTTCGCTCTAAAATAATTGATTTTTCTTTCTGGTATTCTCTTTCCAAGAAATCATAATAAGTCCCTGGCGTTTGGATTCCAACCAAAGGGGAAAGAGCCAACCCTATTTCCTTAATAATATCATCAGAAAATAAAACACAATTTGTCCAAAAAACAAAATATGTTTGAAATTGCCCTTCTTTGAATTTATAAAATTTTGTATATTTAGTTTGACGCATCAATTTTCCTACAAAAGAATTTAGGACTGTCTTGGATTGAGGATGCCAATTAATTGTTTTTTCTTTAATGCCATTCAACTTTTCCTCTAACTGCTGGGCTTGTTGTTTAGAAAGCGCGATATCATATTCTACAATCGTCAGACGATTTTTTAATGAAAAGGATAGATATTCTGAACGATCAATTAAGGCCAAGACACCTTCTCCACTTGTATCCAACAAATTTCTAGTGTCATCATCTTGATTGCCATAAAAATAAACAGTATCTTTATATGCAATGTTCATATGACCCACCCTATCAAATGTTGATTTTCCAACAGGTATTTGGATAGTAATTAAATTGTCTTCTTGCTTTGGCAAGTCATTTTCATTAGCCAAAAGTGACGCTCTATAATCGGATTCAATATCTTGGGTCGTGTCTATCAGTATTTCATCTACTTTTCTAATTAACTTCTGAGGAAACAAAGCTGAAAAGAGCACTGGCAAGGGTAGGCGTAGACTTCTTCGCCAAATATGCTGCTTTTCAAGATCAAGTAGGTTAAAGCCCCCATCATATAGATAGCTGATTCCAAGAAAAATAAGGTAGATACCCAAACGAAGCAAAGCAGGATAACCCTGATTCATTATTAAAATACTATCAATAGCAAATATAAAATTCGCAATTGCAAAAGCTAAACGTTGATAACGCTCAAAGGCCTTATCTTTAAACATTAGGTAATAAGAAAAGAAATTTAAGAGAGCCAATAATAACTGATAAATTCCTACGCAACGCACCATCCATAAATAAAAATTGGGCGAATTAGTCAAGAGTCCGCATGCAAAAATAATCTGCCCTAGACTTATTATTGGTGGTGAAAACCTCACTTTTGATGAGTTATTAAATATATGACCCAATAGATACGCCAGAAAATCTACCCCTCCAATTATTAAGATGATTATAGCTAGACCATTTAAAAGTATATTTGCAATTTTTAGCTTAAACAGCAAGAGAGCTATACCCAGCGCTGATAAAATTAGACCCTCTAAAATATATGAACAATTTTTCTTATTTATTATTCTCATCCCTTTTTTCTCTTTTCAATTACTTTTATATTTTAGCATAAACGCTAAATAAATTTACTTACCTTATATTGATCTCAAACATGATGGTTGCTCTTAAACTTTTGTTCTATATGTTATACTTATTTCAAAATATAAGTTAGGAGCTCAATTATGTTTAAAAACCCCTATGTGAAATATGTTTATGATGATCTTCAAGCAAAATTCAGTGAACAAGTCGAGTATCTGCAGGCAGTTAAAGCGTTTTTATCCGCCATCGAGCCCCTAGTTGAACAAGATGAAAGTCTAGAAAAAGAAGCGATACTTGAGCGTATGGTTACACCGGAAAGAATCATTAAATTCCGAGTCCCTTGGCAAGATGACCAAGGTCAAGTCCATGTAAACTGGGGGTATCGTATCCAGCATTCTTCTTTACTTGGCCCCTACAAAGGAGGCTTACGTTTTGATACACAAGTTAATGAGAGTGTAATGAAATTTTTGGCTTTCGAACAGACTTTGAAAAATGCCCTGACTGGTCTACCTATGGGAGGTGGTAAAGGAGGAAGTGATTTTTCAACACGTGGTAAATCTGATCAAGAGATTATGCGCTTTTGTCAATCCTATATGACTGAACTAGCTAAACATATTAATGAAAAAATAGATGTTCCTGCCGGTGATATCGGCGTTGGAAAGCGTGAAATTGGTTATATGTATGGCCAATATAAACGCCTTAAGGGGGTTGAGCTAGGAAGCTTGACTGGAAAACCTATCTTGGCTAATGGATCACTTGGTCGAGAAGAAGCCACTGGGTACGGTCTCATCTATTTCCTTCAAGCCATGTTAAATGAAGAGAAGGAACAAATATCACAGAAACGCTTTATGATCTCAGGGCTTGGAAATGTTGGTTTAAATGCTATCAAAAAGGTTATGCAATTAGGTGGAATGGTATTAGCTGTATCCAACAGTCAAGGATCGCTTTATGATCCAAGAGGCATCAATATTAATCACTTAGAAGATATTCTTGCGCACCATAAGAAAGACCTATCTATTTACACTCAAGAGTTCCCTCATGCTTCTTATTCACAAGACTCAATCTGGTCGCGTCAAATTGCAGCAGATATTGCCCTACCTTGTGCCACACAAAATGAAATAAATGCTCATCAAGCCAGAAACTTAATCGCTAATGGTGTGCGTTTTTTAGCTGAAGGTGCCAATATGCCATGCATGTCGGAAGCTATTGAGGTGTTCAACCAGAGTAAAGATTTTATTTGGGCTCCAGCTAAAGCAGCTAATGCGGGAGGAGTGGTTGTTTCTGGTTTAGAAATGTCACAAAACGCAATGCGTCTCCAGTGGTCTTTTGAAGATGTCGATCACAAACTACAAGCAATTATGTCTGATATCTTTGCTAACTGTAAAGAAACTTGTTTAAAGTTTGATTTGGGTAAGAATTATGCAACTGCAGCAGATATAGCCTCTTATCAAAAAATTGTTCAACTTATTCAGATGCATGGCCTGATATAATTAAAAATTAAAAGTGTAGGTGAAAATTTCACCTACACTTTTAATTTTTGCTTAAGTTTTTAGACTAACCTATCTGCCTTTGTACCAAGGTCTTCCAATCTTTTTTACGATAGATATAGAAGCCCCATACTACAATCAACATATTAGAAACCAGCATAGAAATCCAAATACCTGTCGATCCTAAGTCTGTAAAGTAACGCAGGTACATGACAATTGGTACACGGATAAACCATAAACGTCCCAAGGTCATTAACATAGAATATTTGGTTTGACCACAGCCTTGGAAAAAACCATTGAGGGCAGCAAATAAACCCATAAAGAAAATAATGAAAGCTGTATAAGCTAGGTACTCTTTGGCTTGCATCCAGAGGTCGCTATCTGCTGATTCTTTAATGAAGATACTTAAAATCGGTTGTTGGAAAAGAATCATCAAAGCAGAAGAGATTACCGACATAAACAAAATGAAAATAATAGCTCGTTTAAAAATTTGATTGGCGCGAGTATAGAGTTTGGCTCCCATATTTTGACCAACGATTGAAGTAAGTGCCATCCCTACTCCCATTTGCGGTTGCATCACAATATCTGAAATACGATTAACCATAGAAAAAGCTGCCAGTGTATTTGTTCCGTATGAGGTAATCAAAGCGTTCATAACCGTAAATCCTAATGAAGACCCCCCATAACCTAAGAAAGATGGTAAAGCCAATTTCATAATATGTTGACTGGTTGGCCAATCAAAGCGAATCCCCTTCAATTGAGGTTGAATTCTAGATTGTTGGCTAACTACATAAATAGCTAGCACAATTAATACAATCTTAGATACAACAGTAGCCCAAGCAGCACCTGCTATTCCCCAACCTAAACCAGGAATATTAAGTATTGGGACTTTGTCATAAATAAATATAGGATCTAATATAATATTGATTGTCATCGAAATAGCAGAAATAGCCGTCATAATTTTGGTGTTCCCTTGAGCATTTAAGATGGCCTGGTAGGTGAAGTAAGCAAAATCAAAGGCAAGACCAATAAAACTTATTTTAAAATAAATAATTGATTTGTCTAAAAAACTTCCGCTTCCGCCCATAACTGACAGCATCCAAGGAGTTGCTAGATAACCTAAGAAAGCAAGAACAATACCCAGACTTAATGTCAACAGCAAGGTATTATCTACATATACTTGAACTCGTTCATACTGTTTGGACCCTAAAAAGTTTGATAAAAGAGCTGTGGCTGCTACTCCTATTCCCATGCCTAGTGAAATAAAAAAAAAGTTTAAAGGCCACGAAAAAGCAGAGGCTGCAAAATCCTCAGCGGAAAGTTGAGCCAAAAATAAACCGTCTGCCACAGTATAAAAGGTACGTACCAAATTATTAATCATTAAGGGGGCCGAAATTGTTAAGATAACTTTCCACATAGGGCCATGCGTTAGAAAATCCCTGTTATTAATCTTTTGCTTCAATCTTAAACACTCCTATAAGTAAAAGAGTCAATCAGCAGGGTGCTAACCGACTCCTTTGATTTATTAAACGAACCCCTAAATTCTAGCGACACCTTCTTCAACTGCACAATCTGCTACAGCCTTAGCTACAGCATCTGCCACTCCATCCGCTAGGGGTGAGACAATGATATTGTCCGGGCGTAAGTCTTCTTCAGCTACCATTTCTGCAATTGCGATAGCTGCTCTTTCCTTCATTTTATCAGTAATTTCTTTTGCACGCACGGATAAAGCTCCTTTAAATATTCCTGGAAAAGCTAAAACATTATTAATTTGATTTGGGTAATCTGATCTGCCCGTTCCAACTACTTTAGCACCTGCTGCGATTGCATCTTCAGGCATAATTTCAGGAACCGGATTTGCCATAGCAAAAATTAATGGTTCATTCATAGATTTTACCATTTCTTTACTCACAACATCTGGGGCAGAAACGCCAATTAAGACATCTGCTCCTTTCAATGCATCCGCTAGTTCACCTTGCATTTTACTAGAATTTGTCAATTTTGCAATAGCTGCTTTTGCTGGATCTAAATCTGGATTCCCATCACAAATAATCCCTTTACGATCTACCATAATGATTTCGCCAAAATTCATTTGAATTAATAATTTGGCAATGGCAATTCCTGCCGCTCCTGCACCGTTAATAACCATTTTCAATTTACCCATAGGTTTTTTGGTTAGTTTAATAGCATTAATCAAAGCTGCTGCTGTTACAATAGCTGTACCGTGTTGATCGTCGTGGAAAACAGGAATGTCAGTGCGTTCTTTTAGCTTAGCTTCAATCTCAAAACAAGTGGGTGCTGAGATATCTTCAAGATTAATCCCGCCAAAACTTTTAGAAATCATAGCGATTGTATCAACGATTTCATCAACGTTTTTGCTATCCACACATATTGGGAAAGCGTCCACATCGGCAAAGCGTTTGAATAGGGCACATTTGCCTTCCATGACTGGCATGCCAGCTGCTGGACCAATATCTCCCAAACCTAAAACCGCTGTCCCATTTGTTACAACTGCTACTAGATTGTTACGACGCGTTAATTTAAAAGATTCTTCATAATCTTTAGCTATCACACGACAAGGTTCAGCTACTCCTGGAGAGTAAGCTAAAGATAAATCTTCAGCTGTGTCGATATTCACACGACTATTTACTTCAATTTTACCAGCTACATCATAATGTAATTTTAAAGATTTTTCAAAAATATCCATTTTAACTTCCTTTCTAATTAGACCATTGTAGACGGATCAACTAAACGATCAAACTCTTCTGCTTCTAGATAGCCTAGAGCTAAGCAGGCTTCTTTAAGTGTAGTGTCTTCTTTGAAAGCTTTTTTAGCAATCTCAGCCGCTTTCTCATAACCGATATGTGTATTTAACTTAGTCACAAGCATAAGCGATTGATCAACTAGTTCTTTCATACGACCTTCATTCACTTCAATTCCTACTAAACACTTATGATCAAATGAAGCAATCGCATCAGATAACAATTGAACGGATTGAATAAAGTTATAAATCATCACTGGCATATAGACATTCAATTCAAAGTTCCCTTGTGAATTAGCCAAGCTCATTAAACTATCATTAGCCATCACTTGAGCTACCACCATTGTTAATGCTTCACATTGAGTGGGATTCACTTTTCCAGGCATGATAGAAGAGCCCGGTTCATTGGTTGGTAAAGTAATCTCCCCAATACCACTGCGTGGTCCGGAAGCTAGCCAACGGACGTCATTAGCGATTTTCATCATATCGCTTGCCAAGGCTGCTAGTGCCCCATGTGTAAAGACTAATTCGTCTTTGCTCGCTAGAGAATGAAATTTATTTGATGAAGTAACTATTGGTAAATCCGTTATTTCAGCTAAGACTTGTGCTACTTTTTCAGCATAACCTTCTGGTGTGTTGAGGCCTGTTCCGACTGCTGTTCCCCCTAATGCCACTTCATAAAGAGGTTGTAAACTTAAGTCAATCATCCTTTTGGATTGTTTAATCGATGACAACCACCCGCTGACTTCTTGTCCAAAGGTAACGGGTGTAGCATCCTGTAAGTGGGTTCTTCCATTTTTAACAACATGGCGGTACTTTTCTTCCATCATGCTTAAAGTATCCATGATATGATCTAGTACTGGAAACAATTGCGAATGAATTTTTACTAATGCGGCCAAATGCATGGCTGTTGGAAAAACATCATTCGAAGACTGAGACTTATTGACATGATCATTTGGATGAAGTAATTGTTTACCTACAAGCTCGTTTCCACGATTGGCAACTACTTCATTGACATTCATATTAGATTGAGTGCCTGAGCCTGTTTGCCAAACAATTAATGGGAAATGTTCATCTAAATCGCCTGCTAAAATTTCGTTACAAACCTGCTGAATCAGTTCTGAGCGTTCTTGATCGAGTACGCCTAAAGCCTGGTTGGCAGTTGCGGCCGCTTTTTTAACTAAAGCAATGGCGCAAATAACATCCCGAGGCATTTTTTCACTACCAATCTCAAAATTTTGATAAGATCGCTGCGTCACTGCCCCCCAATACCTATCTGCTGGAACCTGAATTTCTCCAAGCGAATCATGCTCAATTCTAACTTTCACAAGCCTTCCTCCTTTTAAAATATATAACATTTAGCTTATATCACCAATTATACACTCTAAGTTCTAAAATGAAACCCTTTACAAAAAATATTTTACTTTTCCCTCAAAATATCTAAAAAAGCAGTGACGGCTTTTGATTGATAGCGGTCTCTCTTCCAATAGAAATTAACCGGTCGTTTAGCATTTTCACTCTCTAAACGATAGTATTTAACTTGGTCAGTATGACTAATATGTTGGATCAAGGCTTCTCCAATGAAGGAAACGGCGATACCTGATGAAGAAATATTATACGCCGTTAATTGCTGCTCTACTTCAAAAGCGATATTAGGAATAAAGTGAGCTTCTTGACAAATTGTTCTTGCTCTAGCTCCAGTATCATTGGTTACTTTCAAAAAAGCAAAGGGTGCATCCTTAAATTCCTTCAAATATTTTAGCGGGAGACTGAGAGAATCTGAAGCATGCGCTTTAATTACTTCTAGACTTAGCTGATAATCCTGTAATAAGTCATTCACTTCAAACTTTTCGGGAACCGCTAAGAGTAAAGATTCCGTTACAAACTGATAATGATCATAGTAACGACTATCTAAAAAAGTGTTATCAAGTAGTAAATCAATTTCTCCTTCGTGCAATAAAGCGATTAGTTTACTTGATGTTTCTTCAAATAAATCAATTTGAATTTCAGGATAAATCTCATTAAACTTAGCCATTAACTTGGGTAAAATCATTGAAGCAAAGAGGCTTGTTCCCCCAATAGCAATGCGTCCATACTGTAAATTATCGACCTTCGAAATATATTGCTGAAAATCTTCTTCTATTCGTTGGATTTCCTTGGCATTACGAATATACTCCACCCCAAATTCGGTTAATTTGATCGGTATAGTGGATCGATCAAAGATATCATGACCCAAACGTTTCTCAATCCGCTTAACATTTGCACTTAGTGAGGGTTGAGAGACAAATAGACGTTCTGATGCTTTTGAAAAGGATTGCTCTTCAAAAACGGTCATAACATATTCTTTTCCATGAAACATTACCGCACCCCTTTATAAAATTTATGTTATATCCAGTATAACTCAATCCATGTTGAAGTTAAAGCCCTTTCATTATATAATGAACAAGAAATACTAATACTTTAGGAGGCATTCCATGAAAAACCCTGAAAACAAGGAATTTAGAGAAGAATATGATTCGATTGGTTCTCATCAAGTGCCGGAAACTGCCTATTATGGTGTTCAGTCTATCCGAGCAAAAGAAAATTTCCCTATTACTGGACAATTACTAGATCCTATTTTTATCCAAAGCCTGGCTTATATTAAGAAAGCTTCCGCCATGACAAATGGTAAGCTGGGACTTATCAGTGAAGAAATTATGCAAGCAATCATTAAAGCTTGTGAGGAAGTTCTTACAGGCGAATTAGACCAAGAATTTATTGTAGACCCTATCCAAGGTGGCGCAGGGACTTCTATGAATATGAATATTAACGAAGTTGTTGCGAATCGCGCCAATGAAATCCTAGGCAAAGAAAAAGGTAAATATAATCCTGTTCACCCTAATGACCATGTGAATTATGGCCAATCTACCAATGATGTTATCCCAACTGCAGGTAAATTGACGATTTATCAACTATCTCAAGGCCTTCTTAAAGAAATAGAGCGTTTAGAAAAAACACTTACTAAAAAGTCCTCAGAATTTAACGATGTCATCAAAATGGGCCGTACTCAAATGCAAGATGCCATCCCAATTCGTTTAGGACAAGAATTTAAAGCCTATGCCAGCGCAGTGCGTCGCTCTCATCAAAGACTTACTCAAGTAATTGAAGAGATGTTAGTAGTAAACATGGGAGCAACTGCTATTGGGACTGGTTTGAATGCGGATGTGGAATATGTCGAACAAATTGTTCCTACTCTAGCTGAAATTACCGACCTTTCATTACAACAAAGCGAAGACTTAGTAGATGGCACACAGCACATTGATTCGTTTTCAGCTGTTTCAGGTGTTCTAAGAACATTCGCTCTTAGTCTTTCAAAAATTGCTAACGACTTACGTTTGATGTCTTCAGGACCAAAAACAGGTTTTAACGAAATTAACCTACCTAAAAAGCAAAACGGCTCTTCTATTATGCCAGGTAAGGTAAACCCTGTTATTCCTGAAGTAGTGAGTCAAATTGCTTATCGAGTTGTTGGTAATGACACTACAATCGCCATGTCAGTCGAGGCTGGACAATTGGAATTGAATGCCTTTGAACCTGTCATTTTCTATTCACTCTTTGAGTCAATTAAAATTCTTCAAAATGGCATTGCGACCTTTATTGATAATTGTATTGCCGACATCACTGCTAATCCTGAACGTTGTCAAGAACTTGTTGATCAAAGTGTCGGAACGATTACTGCCCTAGTACCTCATATTGGCTATCAGAAGGCTGCCGAAATTGCCAAACGGGCACTCAATAACAATGAACGTGTTAGAGATATCATCTTATCTGAAGAGATACTAGATGAAGAAGAATTAGAAAGTATTTTAGCTCCAGAAAAAATGACAAGTCCTGGAATTAGTCATAAATAATTTAAAAATAGAGGGGCTGTATCATAAGTCTCAAACCGAAAAACCACTATAAACGTTGTTTAAACA
>NZ_JBNUPF010000036.1:0-14161 GCF_050409565.1 Facklamia sp. P12955 | reverse complement strand
TGTTTTGTTTGGTTATTTACCTATTAATATAGCTAATGAACTCTGCGTTTATTGAACGTTGCACTTGTTATGATAATTTATCTGTTTAAAAAGTCATTAAATATGGGATATCGCAATAGGACCTATTCAAAACAAGTATTTTTTGTTAAAATTAGTTGATGGAAAAGAAAGTTATGAGGTGACTAAATGGACCGTATCAGCGAAGTGTCTGTTAATCTATTTGGCTATAATCGCAAACAAGTTAACCAATTAGTTGAATATAAAGATGAAAAAATTAAATCTTTAGAAAGAGACGTTGCTAATTTAAACCAGAAAGTACAAGCTCTAGAAGAGAAAGTGGTTTATTTCCAGTCGATTGAAGCCGCTCTAAAAGATGGTTTAGTGGACGCACGAAAGACAGGAAATGAAATTATTGCCGATTCAGAAGCAGAAGCAGAAAAGCTAATAAATCGTACTAATGAGCAAGTGGCCCAATACAAAGAAAACTTTGCATATTATAGTAAGGAACTAGCCAATACAGGAACAGATTTAAAAGATCAATTAAAAATGATGCAATCACAAATGCTAGATATGATTTCAGACTATGAAAAATTTGTTTCATCAACTAATTTTGATGAGGTTTTTCCTAGCAAGCAAGTGGATCGTTTTAGGAATCAGATTGAAGATTATGAGCAAGATGACTTACAACCAAACAGTCATCGAAAGAATCTTTCGGCAGAAAAACAATTGTCAGATAAAGAAAAAGAGGAATTACAACGTTTAATTCAAGATGTTATAAAGAATGAAGAAACGGCAGAAAAGACAAATGACAAAAAATTGGTTGATTTTAAGAAAGCTCATGGTTAACTAAATGATAAAAAAGGGCTGGGGGTAAACCCAGCTTTTCTTGTCTTTAAGTTATCAACAGAAATGAGGAGAAATAATGGTTAAAAATATAACAAAAGAAGTGGAGCGTCGTCGAACTTTTGCAATCATTTCCCATCCCGATGCTGGAAAAACAACTATCACCGAGCAACTTTTATTATTTTCTGGAGCTATACGTGAAGCGGGAACGGTAAAAGCTAAGGGAAAAAAATCAAATAAATTCGCTAAATCAGATTGGATGGAAATTGAAAAGCAAAGAGGCATATCAGTCACGTCTTCTGTCATGCAAGTGGATTATGATGGCTATCAAGTTAATATTCTTGATACTCCAGGTCACGAAGATTTTTCGGAAGATACCTACCGTACTTTAATGGCAGTCGATGCTGCTGTTATGGTGGTCGATTCTGGTAAGGGAATTGAGCCTCAAACTAAGAAATTATTTGAGGTCGTCTCAAAGCGTGGAATTCCTATCTTTACATTTATGAATAAACTAGACCGCGATGGACGCGAGCCAATGGATTTAGTAGCGGAATTAGAAGAAGTCTTAGGAATTAATGCCTATCCAATGAATTGGCCAATGGGTATGGGTAAAACATTACTAGGTCTATATGATTTATACAATCAGCGCGTGGAAATTCGTCAATCAGATGATGAAGATTATTTTATAGCACTGGATGAAGAAGGACATGCCCAAGGAGACCACGCTTTTAAATCATCATCTATTTATAGTCAAGCAATTGATGATGCACAACTTTTACATGAAGCGGGTAATAGTTTTGATCGCCAGGCTATTTCACGAGGAAAATTAACGCCTGTCTTTTTTGGGTCCGCTTTAACGGGTTTTGGCGTACAAACTTTCTTGGATGCCTTTGTCGATTTGTCTCATCAGCCGGCGCCGGCTTTAACAGTTGACGAAGAATATATCCAGCCAACAGATGAGCGTTTTACAGGCTTTGTTTTTAAAATCCAAGCTAATATGAACCCAGCACACCGTGACCGCATTGCCTTTGTAAGGATTGTTTCTGGCCGTTTTGAAAAGGGAATGACAGTTACTTTAAACCGAACCGGCAAAACCATTCGAATGGCACATACTACCCAGTTCATGGCCGACAGTCGAGCAGAAGTCCAAGATGCTTTTGCAGGCGATATTATTGGCTTATATGATACGGGGAATTTTCAAATAGGTGATACCATCTATGCAGGTAACCAAGCCGTCCAATTTGAAGATCTACCACAATTTACGCCGGAGATTTTTATGAAAGTAGCGCCAAAGAATGTAATGAAGCAAAAATCTTTCCATAAAGGAATTGAACAACTTGTGCAAGAAGGAGCCATTCAATTATATAAGACCTATCATACAGAAGAGTATATACTAGGAGCGGTCGGACAACTGCAGTTTGAAGTTTTTCAATATCGTTTATTAAACGAATATAATGCAGAAGTTGAAATGACACCAATGGGGTCAAAAATTGCACGTTGGATTGATGATGAGGACTTAGACCCTAAGATGTCTTCCTCACGAAACCTTCTGGCAAAAGATCGTTTCGGCCAAGCTGTTTTCCTTTTTGAAAATCAGTTTGCTGAAAATTGGTTTAAAGACAAACACCCTGATGTTAAACTTAAACAGTTGATGTAAATCTCTTATTAAGGGTTACTGGTATTTAATAAGTAAATAATCTTAGCTTTTAATTTTGGTTTTGTGTATAATAATGATAGCGTTTGCCTGGGTTTTTATTTGCCTAGAATGAATAGCTATTCAGCGCATAGCTTAATATTAGAAATAATGTCTTTAAGGAGATGAACATATGGAAAAGAAAGAATTTCACGTAGTTGCTGAGACTGGGATTCACGCAAGACCTGCAACTTTATTAGTGCAAGCAGCTAGTAAGTTTTCATCAGATATTAACTTAGAATATAAAGGTAAATCAGTAAATTTGAAATCAATTATGGGAGTGATGTCTCTTGGCGTAGGACAAGGAGCTGACGTTACAATTACAGCTGAAGGTTCTGACGAAAAAGAAGCTATTGAAACGGTAACAGAGACCATGAAGAAAGAGGGCTTATCTGAATAATGACTAATAAACTAACCGGTATTGCGGCTAGTGATGGGATTGCAATTGCACCTGTTTATTTATTAGTGGATCCCGACTTAAGTTTTGACAAAAAGTCAATTGAAGATAGTGAACAGGAACTTATGCGTTTGTCTGTCGCTGTTGACCAAGCAAAAGTGGAACTTGAAAATATTCGCCAATTAGCTGCTGACCAATTAGGTGAAGAAGAGGCAAAAGTTTTTGATGCACATCTTTTAGTTTTATCAGATCCAGAATTCCTAGCCCAAGTAAAAACTTTGATTGAAGAAGATAAGATGAATGCAGAGGCTAGTCTTGAACAAGTTGCAGATATGTTTATTGCTACATTTGAAGCGATGGAAGACAATCCTTACATGCAAGAACGTGCAGCAGATATCCGTGACGTGAAACAACGACTTTTAGCTGCTTTATTAGGAGTGGAATTACCGACTCCAGCTACTATTGACCATGAAGTAATTGTGGTGGCTAGAGACTTAACGCCAAGCGACACTGCGCAATTGAATAAAAAATATGTGAAAGCCTTCGTCACAGAGATTGGCGGAAGAACATCTCACTCTGCTATCATGGCAAGGTCGTTAGAGATACCTGCCGTTGTTGGGATTGAAGGTGTTTCTCAAGCGGTTAAACAGGGAGAAAACTTAATCGTAGATGCCTTAGAAGGTCAAATTATCCTGCAAGCAAACGAGGAAGAACTAAAAGAGTATCAGCATAAAGGCGACCAATTTAAACAAGACCAAGAAGAATTAAAAAAATTGGTAGCATCGCCATCCATAACTAGTGATGGTAAAACAGTAGAAATTGCTGCCAATATTGGAACCCCTAAGGATGTTGAGGGAGCTATTGATAATGGAGCAGATGGAGTAGGCTTGTATCGAACAGAATTCCTTTACATGAATGCTTCTGATTTTCCTAGTGAAGATGATCAATATCGCGCTTATCGTCAAGTGCTTGAAGCTGTTGATGGTAAAGGGGTGGTCGTTCGAACCATGGATATAGGTGGCGATAAGCATTTGCCATATATGAAGTTGCCACAAGAAATGAACCCATTTTTAGGTTACCGTGCTATTCGTATTTCTATAGATAAGCCAGAGATGTTCAAAACACAATTGAAAGCATTACTGAGAGCATCGGTTCATGGTGATTTGAAAATCATGTTTCCCATGATTGCTACAATTTCAGAGTTTCGCCAGGCTAAATCTTTATTAGAAGAGGTTAAAAAAGAACTTCAACAAGCGCAGGTTGAATATTCAGATTCTATCGAAGTTGGAATAATGATTGAAATTCCAGCTGCTGCTGTTTTAGCGGACCAATTTGCAAAGGAAGTAGACTTCTTCTCAATTGGTACAAATGATTTAATCCAATATTCAATGGCTGCTGATCGAATGAATGAGCGAGTTTCTTATCTTTATCAACCCTATAATCCTTCTATTTTGAGATTAGTCAAATTTGTAATTGACGCAGCTCACCAAGAAGGTAAATGGGTTGGTATGTGCGGTGAAATGGCTGGTGACCAAATGGCGGTACCTATTCTACTAGGTATGGGATTAGATGAGTTTTCAATGTCTGCTTCGTCAATCTTAAGAACACGTCAGTTAATTTCACGATTAGATAGTAAAAAGATGCAAGAATTAGCTGATCGCGTGATCAAGGAATGTAATTCATCTGAAGCAGTAGAAGAGCTTGTTAATCAATATTTAGCCTAAAGTGTATTTCATAAATAGTTAAGACCCTAGGAAAAGTTTGTCGCCATTTAAGCATAGCCATATGTTTGTGGAACAAATCGTTTCTAGTGTCTTTTTTTTACAAAAAACACTGTTGTTAAGGTAGTAAAATATTTACTATAATAGATGAGAATAGAAATAAGCTCTAGGAAGGAAGCATTATGAAGATAGGCATGTTTACGGATACCTACTTTCCTCAATTAAGTGGTGTATCAACTTCAATCAAATTATTAACAAAAGAATTGCGAGCTAGAGGACATGAGGTAGTTATCTTCACTACTACTGATCCGAATGCAGAAGCAGAGCCAGATGTTGTTAGGATTTCAAGTGTTCCCTTTTTAAGTTTTTCTGATCGAAGAATTGCATATCGGGGATTCGATCGCTGTTTGAAAATAGCGCGTTCCATGAACTTAGACCTTATTCATACGCACACCGAGTTTAGTATGGGTTTAGCTGGTAAGTATGTTGCTAGCCGTTTGAAGATTCCTAATATACATACTTATCATACAATGTATGAAAATTATACCCACTATATTTTAGATGGGCTCTTAGTTCAAGCCAATCATGTAAGAGTAATTTCACGTCAGTATTGTAACCAATCAAATGCAGTCATTGCGCCCAGTCAATTAACTAAAGATACTTTAGAATCTTATGGTGTTCATGTTCCTATACAGATAATAGCTACTGGAGTAAACATTCCAAACTTTAAACCAGAAGAAGCTAAAACTTTGCGGAAGACTTTAGGTTTTAATAGTAAAGACCGTGTATTATTATCTTTATCACGTTTATCTAAAGAAAAAAATATAATTGAAGTCTTATATTCTTATTGTGAATTGAAGCAAAAGGATCCAAATCTAAAATTAGTGATTGCTGGGGATGGACCAGAAAGAGATAGTCTAGAACAATTTAGTCGTAAACATGATTTAGATGTGCGCTTTGTCGGATTTGTCGATCATGATGAAGTTTGGCGTTATTACCAAATGGCTGATTTATATGTAAATGCCTCAGAGTCGGAATCGCAAGGGTTGACTTATCTAGAAGCAATTGTTAACCGCTGTCCAATCATTGCTAAGAGTAATGATTACCTCAAGACTGTGATGCAAGAAGAGGCTTTTGGCGCCTTATTTGATGAAAATTACACACTTAATCAAGCAATTAGAGACTTTTTGGAGAAAAAAGACTCAAAACAAGTTGATCCAATTGATACAGATAACTTATATGAAATATCAGTAGAAAAGTTTACGGATCAAGTTTTAACCTTTTACAAGCAAGTATGTGAGCGATATATTGAAGAAGAAACTGGCCTTTTTGATCGTGTCTTTAGTAAAGTAAAAAATGTTATTCGTGAAATTGTAATAGGAGGAAAAATATAGTGGATCAAACACTCAAAGTAGGTTTTATCGGACTAGGTGTTATGGGACAATCAATGGCTAGACACATATTAAGAGCTGGTTATCCGCTTTATGTTTATAATCGAACGAGGTCTAAAGCCAATCAATTGGTTGAAGAAGGGGCTATTTGGCAAGCTTCACCTGAAGAAGTTGCTCAGGCATGTGACTTAGTCTTAACAATAGTTGGCTATCCTGAAGATGTTGAAGCGGTATACCTAGGTGAAAAGGGCTTGTTTAAGGGTGCTCACTCAGGTCAGGTTTTTATTGATTTAACCACCTCTAGACCAAGTTTGGCTCAGGAACTCACTAAAAAAGGACAAGCTTTGGGTGTTACTGTTTTAGATGCACCTGTTTCTGGTGGAGATTTAGGAGCAAAAGCAGGACGCCTAACAGCTATGGTTGGAGGAGATGCAGCAACTTTAGATCAAGTTCGTCCTATTCTTGAAACATTTAGTGCAAGTATTCAACTCCATGGTTCTGCAGGTTCTGGCCAACATGCTAAGGCAAGTAATCAGATTATGATTGCTGGGACAATGACCGGCATGGTCGAAACATTAAGGTATGCTAAAGCAAATGGGTTAGACTTAGAAAAAGTTATTGCAACCTTGACTGGTGGAGCTGCTAATAACTGGTCATTGGCCAATTATGGGCCTCGTATTTTAAAATCAGACTATTCACCTGGATTTTTTGTTAAGCACTATATCAAGGATTTAGGTATTGCTTTAGAAGAAGCTGAAAAAGCCAATTTAAATTTACCAGGTACAAAACTTGCCTATGATTTATACCAAGAATTAGCAAAAGAAGGTCATGAAAATGATGGTACTCAAGCTTTGATTAAGCTTTGGTGGGATCAAGCTTAATAGTCCTCCTCACTCTAAGTTGGGAAGCAACTTAAAATTTATTTCTTGCAATTTTATCTCAGTTTGTTAGTATACCTTGTATAAAATAAATTATCTTCTTAGTGAAGAATGGAGGAAATCATGAAAGCATCTGTACTTACTGGAATTATTCAACGACTAGAAACAATGACTAAGGCAAAAGATGAAGTTGAAATTCGTCGATTTGAATTGGATGGGATTGAAAAATGCCAAGTGACTTATTTACCAAATGATGATGCTTTTGAAATGACAGAATCAGAAACGGGAACTGTTTTCCGCTTTGACAACATTGATCTAGTAGCCATTGAAATATTTGATCTGTTGGGTTAATACAAACAAAAAGAGGTCTGAGGATAATCGAAATCCTAGACCTCTTTTTATTTATCATAAACATATAATCTTTTCATCAGTTAAAATCCTAAGCAAGATAATTATAAATATTAGAGCCAGTGAATCATGAGTATAAGAATACAAGAATGTGCTATAATGACTTTAAGTAAAAAAAGAAATAAGTTAATGAAGATAATAAAAAAGTATAGGAGGAATCATGAGAAAATTGATTCAACCCACTTGGTGTCTTAATTCAGTTTATCGTCTTAAGCCATCTGATCTAATCAACCAGCAAATTAAAGGCCTAATAGTAGATCTTGATAATACACTCTTGGCATGGAATTGCCTAGATCATACCCAAGAATTAGCAATATGGGCAAAGAGTATGCAAGATGCAGGTATAAAATTATTTGTTTTATCCAACAATCATCCCGAACGAGTACATAGGGTTGCGGATCCTTTAAAATTACCTTATCTCGGTCACGCCTTAAAACCGCTCAGACGTAGTTTTCGCTTAGCAATGAAAAGAATGCAAGTTAAGCCGGAGCATGTCTTAGTGGTCGGTGACCAGATAATGACCGATGTAATAGGAGCTAAGAGTTTAGGTTTGAAAGTACTTTTAGTTAAACCTATTGTCAATAATGATAATATTTACACCCTGGTCAATCGCACTTTAGAAAAAATGGCACTGAAATGGATTGGGATTGACCGACATGGAGACTGGGGGGACCAACTTGAAAGACCAAACTAATTTACAAGAAAACTATCAATGCATTGGATGTGGGGCTGAAATTCAAAGTGAAGATCCTAATAAGATGGGGTATTTATTGGCTTCTATCTTGGAGAAGAAAAAAATAGAAGGCGATTTTTATTGTCAGCGCTGTTTCAGACTGCGTCATTATAATGAGCTGCAGGATGTGCAAATTTCAGACGATATATTTCTGGATCGCCTTTCTTCCATTTCAGAAGACGATGCTTTTGTAGTGAATGTTATTGATATATTTGATGTTGAAGGAAGTATGTTATCTGGCTTAAATCGTTTTATTGGCAAGCAACCCTTTGTTTTAGTCGCTAATAAAGTAGACTTATTACCAAAATCAGTCAAACAAAATCGAATCGTTCATTGGTTGAAACAGCGTTTCTTTGAAAATAGTTTAAAACCAGACGAAGTGTTTTTGCTGTCAGCCAATAAGCCAGCTAGCTTACAAGCTCTAATTGATCGGATTGACCGCGAGGTAAGACAACGTAATGTTTACATAGTGGGAGTTACTAATGTTGGAAAATCTACCTTAATTAACCAACTACTGAGACATTATGGTGGAGACAAAGAAATAATCACAACCTCTGATCATCCGGGCACCACACTCGATACGATTCGTATACCATTAACAGAAACAACGGGTATCATTGATACTCCGGGAATTATCAAGGAAAACCAACTGGCTCATTACTTAGATCGTCAGGGAATGAAAAAACTATTACCCAATAAAGCAATTAAGCCTAGAACTTTTCAGTTAAATGCTGGTCAAACACTCTTTTTAGCTGGAGCAGGTAGAGTTGATTTTATAGCAGGAGAAAGGGCAGCCTTTACTTTTTATGTCTCCAATGAGACATATATTCACCGGACTAAAACGGATAAGGCAGATGACTTTTACCTTGAGCACAAAGGACAACTCTTAAGTCCTCCATATCTCAATCAAGCAGTTAATTTTCCTGAACTACAAGGAAGGGATTATCAATTAAAACCCAATCAAGATTTAGCGATTGCTGGACTAGGATGGTTAACAGTTAATGAACCTGTTCAAGTAAGACTATGGGCTCCAAAAGCTGTCCAAGTTACACAAAGAGAAAGTATGATTTAGGTTAAACAGATCTAGTTAGAAAAGGAGTCAATATGACCGTATTAAATAAAAAACAAATTAAGTTTCTTAGAAAAAAAGCGCAAAAAGAAAAAGCAATTTTTCAAATCGGAAAATTAGGAATTACAGAAGTCTTTATTCAACAAGTGGATGATGCCATTGAAAAAAGAGAATTAATTAAATTTAATATTCTGCAAAATTCTGATGAAGAAATTGATCAAGCGGCTGAACAAATTGCTCAAGCAATTAATGCAGTAATTGTTCAAACCGTTGGACATACAGCTGTTCTATATCGCCCTTCTCACAAAGAAAAATATCAAAGAATAAGTGAAGAAATAGCCACTATTCAATAGCAACAGAAAGGAGACCTCCATGCGGACGATCGTCAGTGAACAAACTATTTTGAGGCTTGAGCGAGAATATGCCTCGATCACCTTAGGACAAATAGCGGATTTAACAACCGACCGTGATCGCCAACGCATCGGTATTTTAGGAGGGACTTTTAATCCGCCTCATTTAGGTCATTTAATGATGGCTGAACAAGTAGGAAAACAATTAGATTTAGATGAAGTTTGGTTTATGCCAACCGCAAAGCCACCTCATGCGCCGGGGAAGCAGACCATTGCTTCTCAACACCGGCTGCAAATGGTTCAAAGAGCGATCGAAGGTAATCCTTTGTTTAAACTCCAAGCCTACGAAGTTAATCGTGGTGGGAAAAATTATACCATTGATACTATGAGGCATTTCGTGAAAGCTTACCCTGAGTGCGACTTTTACTTTATCATTGGGAGTGACTCAGCTAATGAACTAGAGACTTGGCGTGACATTAGTGAATTGGCTTCAATGGTTCAATTTGTGGGTGTGCGACGTCCAGGTGAAGAAATTTATGGGGGGCAATATCCAATCATCTGGGTAGACAGTCCTTTGGTAGAGCTTTCTTCAACGGAAATTCGTCTAAGAGTCTACTTGGAACAATCCATTCGTTATCAAGTTCCTGATGCGGTGATAGACTACATTAACCGCCACGACCTATATCGACGTTTGGATTGATGAAAGAAGGAGTTTTTATGACAGAAGAACTTATTTACCAACAAGACTTTATTAATATGAGCCGTCAAGAGTTGATTAATCAATTAGAAAAGCGTTTATCAAAAAGACGGTTTGATCATGTAATGGGGGTTGAAAAAAAAGCGCTTGAGTTAGCGAAGCTTTATGAAGAAGATATCGAAAAAGCATCAATCGTTGCTTTAATGCATGACTATGCCAAAGAAATTGAATCCGAGGCAATGTTAAATTTAGCTCAAGCATTTTGGTCAGACGAGCGGCTTGAAGACGCAACAGAAGGAATCTGGCATGGTTTTGCTGCTGCACAAATATTGAAAACGGATCTAGCATGTCAAGATGATGAAATTATTCAAGCGGTAGCTGCTCATACTACGGGCTGGCACCAAATGTCAAAACTTGCAAAAATACTTTATATCGCAGACTATACAGAAGAAGGACGTAATTTTAAAGGAGTCAATAAGGTTAGAAAACTAAGTCAAATTGATTTAGATAAGGCCTGTTTTTTGAAGATGCGTATGACAGTAAAGCACTTGATGAAAAGGCAAGAATATCTTTTCCCCTTACAAATTGAAGTCTATAATAGTTGGATTAAAAATTATAAAGCAAATAAAGCTATTTAGGAGGAATTATGACATTATCAAGTAAAGAAAAATTAGAAGTAATTGTAAAAGCGGCGGACGATCGGATGGGCCAAGATATTATGGCTTTAGATGTAAGTCAAATGACACCCTTGGCAGAATATTTTGTAATCATGCACGCCAAGAATGAACGTCAACTTAATGCGATTGTGGACGAAATCATTGAAAAATGTCATCAAGCGAATATAAATATCAAGGGTTCTGAAGGAAAAGATGGCGGACGCTGGATTTTAATTGATATTTATGAAATAGTTGTTCATGTCTTTCATTATGAAGAGCGTAGCCATTATAATTTAGAAAAAATCTGGCGAGATGCGCCATTAGTGGACATTTCTGCATGGGTGAATCCTTAATGAGTTTTACCGATGTCGCTTTGGTTTATGACCGTTTTAATGATTTGAGCGCCTATGATCAGTGGCTAGATTTTACTTTAGCTCATGCAGGAGAAGCTGTTGAAAATGTTTTGGATATGGCATGTGGGACAGGTTATTTTAGCCGTTTATTAGCTAAGAATTATCAGCAAGTTAAGGGTATGGATTTAAATGAAGCAATGATTGACCAAGCTAAAAAACAAGCAGGAAATGAATATGAAAACCTCATCTTTCAACAAGGTGATATGCTCAATCTAGAAGCAGAAGAGGGAAAGTATGATTTAGTGACTTGCTATGCAGATTCTTTATGTTTTCTAAAGAATGAAGAAGAGCTTAAACAGGCTCTTTTTTCAATGGTTAATTGTCTAAAAGATAGTGGTCGATTATTGTTTGATGTATGGACCCCTTATCAATTGAGTCAAGGATTTGATCAATTTTCTTATCAGGATGAAGATGAAAAGGGAGCTCTATTGTGGACATCTTTCACTAAAGCTAATGATTTAAGTGTAATTCACCAGTTAACTGTCTTTGATCGCGTTGAGTCTGAAGCTGATCAAGATTTTTATAGACGTTATCAAGTCGACCTAGAAGAAAAAACCTATCCCTTAGCTACTTATAAAAATTTTCTACTAGAAGTAGGCTTGCAACCACAACAAATTCAAGTTTTGGTCAATTTTGGTGAACGTCAGTATGACGAATCTCAAGATCAAAAGACTGATCGTTGGTTTTTTGTATGTCAAAAGGGGGAATAAATGTTGAGAACCTTAGGCATTATTGCAGAATACAATCCTTTTCATTATGGCCATCTCTATCAACTCAAAAAGGCAAGGACCTTAACTCAAGCTGAATGCATTATCGTTTTAATGAGTGGGAATGTTGTGCAAAGAGGGGAGTTTCCTATTCTGGATAAATGGCATAGGGCAGAGCTTGCCTTAAAAAATGGAGCAGACCTAGTCCTCGAACTTCCATTGAATGCTAGTCTGCAGGCAGCGGATTTTTTTGCCGGAAGCTCCGTTGACATCATGAAAGACTTGGAGGTTGATTATTTAGCTTTTGGAAGTGAATCGGCTGAATTAGCAGATCTTCAAGCCTATTTAAATTTTATTGAGTTAATTGATGCGGACTTGCAAAAAAATATCCGTCTTTTACTTAAAGAAGGAAAGGCCTACCCAGCCGCTTATCAAACGGCTGTCGCTCAACAATTGAAACAGCATGAATACAGTTTAAGTTTCGATCCATCTGCTAGCAATCAAATGCTAGGCATTCTGTACTTAAAAGCACTAAAAGGTTCTAAAATTCAACCAATTGTTATCCCTCGTCTTAAAGAAACTCAAGAGCTAGAACAGTGGATTGAGCTACCACATGAGCTACAACCAATATCTATCCTTTCAGGCAGTCAAATCAGAAAGGAAGTTCAAGAGGGTGTTCTAAAAGCTCGAAATCTTCCGATAATGACTTGGCAGAAGTTGCAAATGCATTCCTTAATCGAATGGCAAGATTATTATACCTTACTCAACTATGCTATCTTAGCGTTGGGGAAAGAAGGTCTTGCTAAAATTCAAGGAATGGTCGAGGGGATGGAGTCGGCTATCTATAAGCAAAATCTCAAAACTCAGTCTTGGGAGGAATTAGTGGATGCTCTTACTTCGAGTCGGTGGACACGGTCAGCTGTACAACGTCTATTGATGATGGTTTTATTGCATATTGATCAAACAATGTGGCAAAGTTATTTAACAAAAAATAAAAAGCAGAAAGTGCTTCGTATCTTGGCTTTTAATCAAGTGGGACGAGCCTTTTTAAGCAGCTTTAATTCGGAAAAACTAAAACTTTTTTCTAATTTATCGCAAGAAATAGCAGACAATTATCACTTGGCCTTGCAAGTAGATAGTATTTTGCAGGCCAATCCTAATAAAAAAACTGAAGAACAAGTGATAGCAAAGCATCCCATTTATTTAAATGAGCCTTATTTATAGCAAGCTAAACTAGTAATATGAACGTCAATCAGCTATACTAATATTGGTTTAGAATTGATTATTGTGATTGACAAGCTGTCTTTTCTTAAGTATAATTTATTTTGTCGTTTTAGAGGTGATATATATGAAATGGACCCTTCGTCAATTACGTGAGGCCTGTCGTGACGGCATCTATTCTTTTGATGAGCGAATAGATATCCAATCACAAATAAGTGAACGCAAGTCGGATATAATCCACATAGATGAAGTGCATTCTAAGGGATACTTCCTTTTGCGTGATGAAGAGTTTGTGCTCCACTGCCAATTTGATGTGGACGTGACATTGCCTTCAACTCGTAGTTTGAAGCCTGTAGTTGTCCCTTTATCAATAAAGGTGAGAGAACGCTACGTTGATAAAAGTTTAGACTTTAATGCTCAAGACTATGAGGAAACCACTATTGTTCTTGAACATGACTATATTGACCTCGCAGCGTCTGCTGTTGATAATATTCTTTTGAATATTCCAAGACAAGTCATTGCAGAGGATGATACAGATCTTCCTTCAGGCAAAGACTGGACAGTCGTAACCGAAGAAGAATATAATCTTCAAAACCAAGCAGAAGAGGATCAAGTTGATCCAAGATTTGCAGCCTTAAAAACGTTATTATCAGACCAAGATAAATAATGGTCATCAACTACCAGGAGGTGTAAAACATGGCAGTACCAAAAAGAAGAACATCTAAAGCAGTAAAAAGAAAGCGTCGTACTCACTTCAAATTAAACGTACCAGGAATGAATCCTTGTCCTGAGTGTGGCGAAATGAAATTAAGCCACCGTGTATGCGGTAATTGTGGTTTCTACGCAGGAAAAAATGTAGAACAAGTAGCAAAATAATAACAAGAAAGATCGGTTAATCGGTCTTTTTTGGCTCTATGTCCAATAGGGTTGATGCTATCCAAGGAGATTAAGCAATTAACGGTTGCTTAGTCTCCTTTTCTTTTC
>NZ_JBNUPF010000035.1:0-14794 GCF_050409565.1 Facklamia sp. P12955 | reverse complement strand
GTTACCACTTTTAATAGATCGGACTTCTGTGTTTTTATGTACCAAAAAATAGGGTGGAAGGAAGTGTTTTTCTACCATTAACCCTATTTATTATAGAATCTTTTTAAATCAAGTTAAGCTTTTTTTAAATATAATTTTTCAGTTTATATGGAATGTATTTTTAATTTGGATGATCTTTCGAAATATATCTTTCTCGTATATGGGGAAAAGAATCAGTTATATTTTTTTGGACCAATATTTTAGTTTTTTGATATACTATTTAAAAAGGAGTGAACTTATGGTATCGATATTAGTTGTTGAAGATGATACTCAAATTAGCAAAATGCTAGTAGAAGCATTAACAATTGAAGGATATTCAGTGACTCCTGCTTACTCAGGGAGCGAAGGTCAACTTTTATTCGAGCAATCAAGTTTTGATCTAATACTATTAGATTTAATGTTACCAGGCCTCTCTGGTTTAGACCTACTCAAAATAATTCGCCGGGAAAAATCCATTCCGGTGATTGTTATTTCAGCTAAAGAACAAGTTGATGATAAGGTAGAAATTTTACAAGCTGGAGCAGATGACTACTTGGTGAAGCCATTTGATCTTAAAGAGTTAAAAGCTCGTATTCAAGTATGCCTTAAACGCTATCAAACTAGTTTAGAGGAAAAAACATCGAATAAGAGATTGAATTTCGAAGGGTTAATGATTGATTTAGAGACCCAAACAATTAATTATCAAGGGCAGGAATTAAATTTAACGCCTCAAGAAAGAAGGATCTTAGAATTATTATTAAGTCAACCAAAGAAGGTTTTCTCAAAGCTTGAAATTTATGAATATGCGTGGGGGGCAAATTATTTGGCAGATGATAAGACATTAACCGTTCATGTATCAAATTTACGTAAGAAATTAGACCAAATAAGTAAAAGACCTTGGATTGAAACGGTTTGGGGAATTGGTTTCCGTTTGATTTCGCTGAAAAATAAAAAGTAGTTAAATTGTATTGAATATTTCAATTTCTTTTATTTTCTTTCATGCTTTTATCTTAACCTTTTCTTAATACTTTCTTTGTTTTTCCTTTGCCATTATATTTTTGAAGGAGTCTATAATATAGATAACAAAGGAGGAAAGATGATGGAAAGCATTCTTAAAAGTGAAAATTTATGTAAAGCGTATAACAATCAGTTTGCATTGAATAATGTCAGTATGAATGTTCAATCGGGTGATATCTATGGTCTGATTGGTCGTAATGGAGCTGGTAAAACAACCTTAATGAAGATCATTAATCGTCAGATTCTACCGACTAGTGGAAAGGTTTGGATTCAAGACCAAGAAATGGCTAAAAATGACCATTTTCAAGTAAGAATTGGCACTTTAATTGAGGCGCCAGGACTTTATATGGGACTCACAGCTGGGCAAAACCTGGAACTAAAATGTAAATTGTATGGAATTCGCCGTGACAATTATATAGAAGAATTATTGAATTTAGTAGGCTTACCCATTAGTCAAGTTAAGAAAAAGAAAGTTAAAAAATTTTCATTGGGTATGAAACAGCGATTAGGTCTTGCTTTAGCTTTAGTAGGAGATCCGGATCTTTTGTTGTTAGATGAACCTACCAACGGAATGGATCCGCAGGGAATTAGTGAGTTCCGCGAGACGATTCTTAAATTGAATAGCGAGCGTCATATTACGGTTGTGATATCTAGTCATATTTTGGGTGAATTGGCGAAACTCACGACTCGAATTGGTATTATTAATGAAGGTACCTTATTAAAAGAAGCAGATATGGAGGAATTAAATCAGATTAATCAAGATTTTATTCGGATTAAGGGTGGCGATCAGGCTCAAATAATGGCACATTTACAAGAAAAATTAGATCTTCAGCAAATTAAGCAAGTGAGCGATTCTGAACTGCGTGTATATGAACACTTAGATAATTCGTCAGTCATTAGCCATGAATTAATTCGCTCAGGCATTCTTTTTGAACAATTGGTAGTTGAGCGAGCGAGCTTAGAAGATTATTTTATCCGCTTAACAGGAGGTCACAACAATGGTTAATTTTATTCGCTTTGATTCCTATAAGTTGTTGCACATGAAGGCTACTTGGATTACGTTATTGATCCTTTCGTTGATATTCTCTTTACTAACTTATGGCGGCTATGTAACAACACACAAATCTTACGAAGACTATCAACTATCAATGACTTCGAAAGAAACCAATGAAGAAGGCAATTTTAAGTTAGAAATAAAATCGATGCAAGAAGGAGAAATTTTAACAGAGGAAGAGTACGAAACAAGTATTCAAGAAGAAAAAAAAGCCTATCGTTTTTCCGATAGTCTAATTGCTAATTACAGTTTGAGCCTTCTTTTTGTTTATATACTTTCAGCTGTTTTTATTGAAAGTGATTTTTCTTCTGGCTATTTAAAAAATATGTTAGCTATTAAAGGGGCGAAATGGAAATGGATGACTTCTAAATTATTTGTCGCCTTGTTAATATTCTTCATATTTCAAGTTGTTTGTATTGCTTTTTCAGTTCTAATGGCCGGTGTGACAGGTCAATTAGAGTTGCCTATTTATTGGCAAGATCATTTAGCTTTACTATTGCCACAAGCTCTTATGTACCTTATTATTATGTCGGTGACAGTAACCTTAAGTTTATTGCTACAAAGTAAAGTGGCAATCATTGTCTTAGCTTGCCTAGTGGGAACAGGTTTTCACAATCAAATCATTGGATTTATAGGGGATATTGTTGGTTTGGATCTTACAAAACAATTATTCTCCAATAAGCTAATGTCAATGGGCCCAAATTATTCAGAGCAAGCCATGTCAGTGGTAAGTATGGGTGTTGTATACCTATTGGTACTTTATCTCTTGAATAGGTGGTATATTTATCGAATAGACTTTAAGTTTGAACATTAGAGCATAGAAAGTAGGGACCGTCAATGATATATTTTTTATTGATTTTGATAATTCTAGCTATAGTTGGTTATCATTATTACTATCGGCTCCAAGTTTCTGATTTGACGAAGCAATTAAAAGTTATCAGTAAATCCCCTACCAATCAATTACTGACACAAGAGATCTTTTCATCAGAAATGAATGAACTTGTTAAAAGGATAAACTTGGCATTAATTAAAGAAAGAAATATATATCGAGAATTACAAATTGAGCAACGTTCAAAGCAAGAATTAATGATTAATCTTTCCCATGATGTGAGGACACCTTTGACCTCACTCATGGGTTATCTTCAATTAATGGAAACCAGCGAGGATGAGAACGACAAGCAGCGTTATTTTCAAATTATCTATCAAAGAATTGATCATTTAAAAGATTTGTTGGATCGGCTTTTCTTATTGGAGAGGTTGCAAGATACAGAATTTGAGTACAAGAACGAAATAGTGAACTTAAATGAAATTATTACTCAGCATGTTTTGTCTTTCTATGATCAGTTGAAAACAGCTAATATTGAAGTTGAACTTGACTTATCGGACGGTAGTTTTTTAATTACATCGGATGTCAGACTGCTGAACCACGCGCTAGATAATTTAGTAAAAAATGTATTAGATCATGGCAAGGATTATTTAAAAATCAAATTGTCGGGCCATAAAATTGAGGAAGAATTAACAAATCTTAAGCATGAAGACTTAATAAATCAAACAAAACGGGAGGTCTTACCAGGTAATGCAAATGTCGTAAGAATTATTTATTGTAATCGACTTTCACATCCAATTAATGAAGATCCTAATACTTGGTTGAATCGCTTCTATCAAGCTAAAAACAAGCAGTCGAAAACAAAACAAAATACAGGTTTAGGCCTAAATATAATTAAAATAGTCATTGAGAAATTAGGCGGTCAAATTTATTTGGAAACAAAAGGGTCTGATATATTGATAAATCTTTATTTTCCAATCTAATTAGCGAATGATTTCATGGAAAAATGGAAGAGCATAAAACTTGACCATTCTTGACCTAATCCGTTATACTATTGAAGTAAATTGAAAGGCTCAGATTAAAGGGAGGATATAGAATGAATTTAGTACCCACAGTAATAGAACAAACATCACGTGGTGAACGCGCTTATGATATTTATTCGCGCTTGTTAAAAGATCGAATTATTATGTTATCAGGTCCAGTGGATGACCACATGGCTAACTCAGTCATTGCCCAATTATTATTTTTAGATGCTCAAGATCCTGAGAAGGATATCTACCTTTATATCAATTCACCAGGAGGTAGTGTTACGGCTGGTTTGGCCATCTATGATACCATGAACTTTATCAAAGCGGACGTCCAAACGATCGTGATTGGATTAGCTGCATCAATGGGATCCGTCCTATTAGCAGCAGGAACCAAAGGCAAGCGCTTTGCCTTACCGAACGCTGAAGTAATGATTCATCAGCCTTTAGGTGGTGCTCAAGGCCAAGCCACTGAAATTGAAATTGCTGCACGCCATATTTTGAAGACGAGAACGCGCTTAAATGAAATTTTAAGTGAAGCGACTGGTCAACCTATTGAAGTGATTGAAAAGGATACCGACCGAGATAATTTTATGACGGCTGAAGAAGCGAAAGCTTATGGCTTAGTGGACGAAGTGATGGCCAATCGTAAGGATAAAAAGACTAAGAAAGATAAGTAATAAAAGGAAATATCCGTATCTTTTAAGTACTAGCAATGCGCTGGTACTTTTTTTGTGCCCTTAGATGAAGGCAGCATTGCATAATTTTAAAATACATGCTAAACTTATAATTAGATATTTAGCTAATTATCGAAATAAAAAGATGAGGAGGTGAACATTTGAGTGTTCAACTGCTTTTTAAAGCTTTAAGTGATCCCAATCGACGTAAAATTTTAGAATTACTCAGACCCGGCCCTTTAACTGCTGGGGAAATTGTCCGTCAATTTGAATCGGCAGGTTCTACTATTTCTAAACATCTCTCTATTTTAAAACAGGCTGATTTAGTGATTGATAAAAGAGAGGGACAGTTTATTTATTATGAATTAAATAGTTCCGTTTTAGATGGAGTCATTCAATGGTTAATGAATTTAGAAAAATAAAGGAGAGGATTTTATGACTAAAAACTTAACGAGGCATTACTATAAAAACTGGGTTCTTGTTTGTGTTTCTATTATTCTAGCGGGCTATTTCTTTATAAAAGCACCCGAAGTGATTCCTACACACTTTGATTTGGCAGGGAATGCTGATAATTATGGTCCTAAAATAAATCTTTTTAAGTTTCCTGCATTATTGGCTGGACTGAATCTTTTAGTAGAAGTATTGAAACGCATTGATCCAAAACGCGAAAATTATCGACGTTTTGAAAAGCATTTTTATTTAATCATTTTTGCTATGAATATTTATTTACTTAGCAGTCAAATAATTATAGGTGCCTATGGTTTAAACTGGCTCAACCAGATTCCTTCCTATTTAGAAGGAAGTTTAGGGCTACTATTTATTGTTTTAGGGAATTATATGCCAAAAATTAAATTTAATTATTTTATGGGCATACGTACCCCTTGGACATTAGCTGATGAAAAGGTGTGGTATCTTACCCACCGTTTAGCTGGAAAAATATTTGTTGTAATGGGAATCCTTATTTTATTAACCGTCTTCTTGCCGTTGACTATTAAAGAATGGAGTGTTCCTTTGATCACGTTAGGTGGCACTATGAGTGTCGTTGGAGCTTCCTATTGGTTGTATCGCAAACAACATCTTTAATGATTTTTTTATTTATGATAAGCAATCTAAATGTATGTTTTCATCATTTAGATTGTTTGTTTTTTGAACAAAGTCGAATGGAGTTACTATCGATAGTAATTAATGGGGTAAGATTAGCTTAGAAGATGAAGCAGTAGATTTCAAAGGACATAAAGCGCCCAGATTCAGAAAGTATATCCATTGTAATTTAAACCATGCAGTGTTAGAATGCTTTATGAAGAAAGATGAATAGCTTTTCTTCTTTTTATAAAACAAGGTCATTCAGCGACCAACAGGAGGCTTGGAATGGATTTGATTGATGAATTAGGTACAGTGGTACCAGAACTTGGTGAGATGTTAGACATTCGTCTTAATGTTTTAAAAGCTTTATCTAAGCATCAACTACGAATTGGTCGTAAAGCGTTAGCCAAACAAATTCATTTGTCCGAGCGAACTTTGAGAACTAATTTACAAGTATTGCGTGATCAAAGTCTGGTAGATGTAAGTCGTGCGGGGATACGTATTACGGATGAAGGACAAAGAGTAGGCCATCTCATTCAGCAGTTACGGATGGGGCAGGACCGTTTACCGGAATACGAAGCAGCCTTAGCTAAAGAATTAAATATACAAAACTGCTGGGTAGTAGCTGGCGATGTAGATAGCGACTTTACAGTTTTTCAAATGCTTGCTGAAGCAGTTCAAACGATTCTAGGACAAGAATTACCGCAAGAAGCGGTTGTAGCTGTTACGGGAGGGTCCACTTTGGCTAATATGGGTCAACATTTTACTAAGGAACTATCGCAAAACAGACAATTATCCTTTGTGCCTAGCCGTGGTGGTATGGAAGGTTCTTTTCATATTCAATCTAATACGGTAGCTGGAATAATGGCTCATGAGACCCAAGCTGACTATGTTCCCTTGTATATTCCAGATCGTTTAACTGATCAGTTGAGTCAAGAGATTGTTAAGGATCCAACCATTAAAAAAGCCCTTGATTTAAGTCGATCAGCGGACTGTCTTTTATTAAGTGTGGGAGCTGCTCAAGTAATGTCAAAGCGAAGAAAACTAACTCCGCCACAAGAAAGAATACTTCTCGAAGGTCAAGCGGTAGGAGAAGCATTTGGCATTTTTTATGATGCAGAGGGAAAGGTTGTTTTTTCCATCCCTCGCTTAGGCTTACAACTTGAAGATGTCATTAAGTTTCCGTTATTATTAACCATAGTAGCAGGCCAACAAAAAGCACCTGCTACCCGAGCTTTCTACAAGATGATGCCAAAACAAACCTGGCTCATTTGTGATAAAAGTCTCGCTAAAGCTGTTTTAAATGGGGTTACCCAATTTAAATAAAATATCCTAAGGGGGAAATTATCAATATGTCAACAAAAATCGCAATCAATGGTTTCGGTCGTATTGGACGTTTAGCATTACGTCGTATTTTAGAAAAGGATTCAGATTTAGAAGTTGTTGCAATTAATGATTTAACAGATAACGAAGATTTAGCTTATTTATTAAAATATGACTCAGCGCAAGGTCGTTTTCCATACTCTGTAGAAGCTAAAGGTGATGTGATTGTTGTAGATGGTAAAGAGATTAAAGCCTTTGCTGAGCCAGATGCAGCGAAGTTACCATGGAAAGATTTAGGGGTTGAATTCGTCTTAGAATGTACTGGTTTTTACAATTCAGCAGAAAAGGCTCAAGCCCATATCGATGCAGGTGCTAAGCGTGTCCTAATCTCAGCGCCCGCTAAGTCAGCTGAAACGAAGACAATTGTTTATGGTGTAAACCACGAAGTTCTAACAGCTGATGATGTGATTGTTTCAGCAGCTTCATGTACAACTAACTGCTTAGCTCCAATGGTCAATGTTTTACATAAAGAATTTGGTCTAAAATCTGCCCAAATGGTAACGGTTCATGCTTATACAGCAACTCAAAAATTACAAGATTCGCCAGGCGGACGTAAAAACCGTGCAGGAGCATTTTCAATTATTCCTGCTTCCACTGGAGCTGCTAAAGCAATCGGAAAAGTAATTCCTGAATTGAATGGTAAAATTGACGGTGCAGCTTTACGAGTTCCAACAATCACTGGTTCTTTAACTGAGGTATATGCAGTCTTAGACAAAGAAGTAACAGCTGAGGAAGTTAACGCAGCGATGAAGAAATATGAATCAGATGCTTTTGTCTATGAAGAAGATGAAATTGTTTCTGCAGACATTATTGGTTATCCAGCAGGATCTGTTTTTGATTCAACACTTACAAAAGTAATGGGTGAAGGTGACGATCAAATCGTTATGGCAGCCTCTTGGTATGATAATGAGTACGGCTTTACAGCGAACATGATTTCAACCTTAGAATATTTTGTTGAATTAAATTAATAAGACCCACACTAGCGGGGAAGCAAACGCGCTTCTCCGTTTTTTTCATAAAGGAGGAAGAAGAATGGCTAAAAAAACTATTAGAGACTTAAACCTTGAAAACAAAACCGTATTAGTACGTGTCGATTTTAACGTTCCGATGGATGGTAATAAGATTACAGACGATAATCGAATTGTAGCTGCTCTAGATACGATAAAGTATTTAATTGAGCATCAAGCCAAGGTTGTTTTATTTTCACATCTAGGTAAGATCAAATCGGCAGAGGATTTGGATAAAGCAGATCGTAACTTAAATCCTGTAGCAAATCGTTTATCTGAAATATTAGGACAAGAGGTTGTTTTTATTGATGAAACACGTGGCGAAAAATTAGAATTAGCGGTTAAAAATTTGCAAGAGGGTCAAGTATTGTTAGTTCAAAACACACGGTTTGAAGATGTAGAAGGGAAAAAGGAATCTGGGAATGATCCAGAACTTGGCAAGTATTGGGCAAGTCTAGGGGATCTATTTGTTAATGATGCATTTGGAACCGCACATCGTTCTCATGCATCGAATGTTGGTATTGCAGCGCATTTAGATTCAGCGGTCGGCTTCTTAATGGAAAAAGAAGTGAAATTCTTGAAAGAAGCGGTAGATCAGCCGGAACGTCCTTTTGTTGCTATATTAGGGGGAGCAAAAGTTTCTGATAAGATTAAAGTTATTGAGAATTTGTTAGATCGAGCTGATAAAGTAATTATCGGTGGAGGTATGGCGTATACCTTTTTCAAGGCAAAAGGCCTCGAAATTGGACAATCCATTTGTGAACCAGATCGCATCGAACTCGCTAAAGAAATTATGGAAAAAGCAGGCGATAAATTAGTGTTACCGGTTGATAATGTTGTGGCTAAAGAATTTAACAAGGATGCCGAAACTAAAGTGGTAGCTTCTGAAGAAATTCCTACAGACTACATGGGGATGGATATAGGGCCTCAGACAGTTGATTTGTTTGCTGAAACTTTAGCTGGCGCCAAAACTGTAGTGTGGAATGGGCCAATGGGTGTTTTTGAAATGGAAAAATTTGCACAGGGAACGATGGGAGTTTGTCAAGCCATTGCTAATTTAGAGAGTGCGACCACTATTGTAGGTGGAGGAGATTCTGCTGCAGCTGTTACTCAATTGGGTTATGAAGATAAGTTCACGCATATTTCTACCGGTGGAGGAGCCTCCTTATCTTATCTTGAGGGAGCCGAATTACCAGGCGTGGAGTCCATTGATAATCTATAATTAGAAAAGGAGAAAAATATGTCACGAAAACCAATTATTGCCGGAAACTGGAAAATGAATAAAACAGCTAAAGAATCACGTGGTTTTATTGAAAATGTCAAATTAGATATCCCTTCAAATGATTTAGTGGATGCAGTGATCGGAGCACCTGCTGTTTTCTTAGAAGCTATGACCGAAGCTGTACAGGGAACTGATTTACAAGTAGCTGCGCAAAATTGTTTTTGGGAAGATGAAGGCGCTTTTACGGGCGAAATCAGTCCCAAAACGCTAGCGGCTTTAGGTGTAGATTATGTGATCATTGGACATTCTGAGCGTCGTCAATATTTTCATGAAAGCAATGAAGAAATTAATCAAAAAACTCATGCTATCTTTCGTAATGGAATGAAGCCGATTATTTGTTGCGGAGAAACGCTCGAAACCTACGAAGCAGGAAATGCTGAGGAATTTGTAGGCCAACAAATAACGGCAGCTTTAAAAGATTTAACGGAAGGTCAAGTACAATCATTGGTAATTGCGTATGAACCAATTTGGGCAATTGGGACGGGTAAATCAGCAACAAAAGATGATGCCCAAAAGATGTGTCATGCGATTCGTCAAGTAGTAGCAGAAAACTTTAACCAAGAGGTAGCTGATCAAGTACGTATTCAATATGGCGGGTCAGTTAAACCTGATAATATTGCAGAGTACCTAGCTTGTCCAGATGTAGACGGAGCATTAGTAGGCGGAGCGAGCCTACAACCTGAATCATTCTTAGCTTTATTGGAGGCGGTTAAATAATGGGAAAAGCACCTATTGCTTTAATTATTTTAGATGGCTTTGGTATTCGCGAGGAGACTTATGGGAATGCCGTTAAGGCGGCGCATAAACCCAACTTTGATCGTTATTGGCAGCAATTTCCCCATCAACAACTCAGAGCAGAAGGGGAAAATGTTGGTTTACCAGAAGGTCAAATGGGGAATTCTGAAGTAGGACATATGAATATTGGGGCTGGAAGAATTGTCTATCAATCCTTGACGCGAATAAATAAGTCCATTCAAGAGGGTAGTATAAAAAAGATTCCTGAACTCACCAAGGCCATCGAGCACGCTAAGCAAAATAATGGAGCATTGCATTTAATGGGCTTACTTTCTGACGGTGGGGTTCATTCACATATCAATCATCTCTTCGGTTTAATTGAGTTAGCTAAAGAAATGGATTTAAACAAAGTGTATATTCACGCTTTTCTAGATGGACGTGATGTTGGACCTCAATCCGGAATAGATTTTATAAGAGATACAGAAAGTTTTATTAAAGAAAAAGGAATTGGTGAAATTGCAACAGTCTCTGGACGCTACTATGCAATGGACCGTGATAAGCGTTGGGACCGCGTTAAATTAGCCTATGATGCCTTAGTTAGTGGCCAAGGGCCTCAATATGCCTCTGCTGAAGCAGGAGTTCAGGCTTCTTATGAACAAGAAGTATATGATGAATTTGTTCAACCTTTTGTGGTGGATCCAGAAGGACATATTAAAGAAGGCGATAGCCTTATTTATTATAATTTCCGACCCGATCGTGCGATTCAACTATCAACAGCTTTAAGTAATCCGGCTTTTGACGGCTTTGACACATCGAATCGACCAGAAAACTTACAATTTGTAACATTTACTAAATATTCAAAAGATGTTCTAGCCGAAATTGCTTTCAAGAAAGTTGATTTAGTGAATACGATTGGCGAAGCGATAGCGAAAGCAGGCAAAACGCAGTTACGTATTGCAGAAACTGAGAAGTTTCCTCATGTCACTTTCTTTATGTCAGGTGGCCGTCATGAAACGTTTCCGGGAGAAGAACGTATTTTAATTCCTTCTCCTAAAGTAGCTACTTATGACTTAAAACCTGAAATGTCCGCTTACGAAGTCAAGGACGCATTGATAGATAAAATTAATGAAGATACGATTGATGCAATCATTCTTAATTTTGCTAATCCGGATATGGTTGGTCATTCAGGTATGTTAGAGCCAACCGTCAAAGCTATTGAAGCGGTCGATGAGTGCCTCGGTCAAATTGTCGATTTGATTTTAGAAAAAGAAGGTGTTGCAATCATTACAGCCGATCACGGCAATTCAGATGAAGTCATTACGTTAGAAGGTAAACCTATGACTGCTCATACTACCAATCCTGTACCAGTGATTGTTACGAAAGAAGGAATCTCGTTAAGAGAAGGTGGCATACTATCTGATTTAGCACCTACTATGCTTGACCTTTTAAAAATTGACCAACCAAGTGAGATGACTAGCCAAAGTTTAATTAAGCATTAATGGCAATTCATTGAATTTAATTTACTAAAACAATAGAATAAGATTGAGACGTTTAACCGTTTCAATCCAACAAAAGGAGCGAATAAAATGCCTTATATTACAGATGTTTACGCACGTGAAGTTCTTGACTCAAGAGGAAACCCAACAATTGAAGTAGAAGTTTATACCGAAAGTGGTGCCTTTGGACGCGGAATGGTCCCTTCAGGAGCATCTACTGGAGAACATGAAGCAGTAGAATTACGTGATGGAGATGCAACACGCTATGGTGGCAAAGGAGTTAGCCAAGCCGTTGATAACGTTAACCACTTTTTAGCCGAAGCCTTATTAGGGTTTGATGTATTGCAACAACAAGCTATTGATCAAATGATGATTGAAATGGATGGCACACCGAATAAAGGAAAACTCGGAGCAAACGCTATCTTAGGCGTATCTATTGCTGTGGCACGTGCAGCTGCTGATTATTTAGAAATACCTTTATACCAATACTTAGGTGGATTCAATACCAAAGAGTTACCAGTACCAATGATGAATATTGTTAATGGTGGCTCACACTCGGATGCTCCGATTGCTTTCCAAGAGTTTATGATTTTACCTGTTGGGGCTGAAAACTTTAAAGAAGCGTTACGTTGGGGCGCTGAAGTTTTCCATGCGCTAAAATCAATTCTCAAGGAACGTGGGTTAGAAACATCAGTAGGTGACGAGGGTGGTTTTGCGCCTCGCTTTGAAGGAACGGAAGACGGTGTAGAGACCATTCTTAAAGCGATTGAGAAAGCTGGCTACAAACCCGGTCAAGATATCTTCTTAGGCTTTGACTGTGCCGCTTCAGAATTTTACGTAGAGGGTGTTTATGATTATGCCAAATTTGAAGGAGAAGGCGGTAAAAAACGCTCAGCCCAAGAACAAGTTGACTACCTTGAAGAGTTAGTGAATAAATATCCAATCATTTCCATTGAAGATGGTATGGATGAAAATGACTGGGAGGGTTGGAAGTTACTAACTGAACGTTTAGGTGACAAAGTCCAATTAGTTGGAGATGATCTATTTGTGACCAACACTGAAATTCTTTCACGTGGTATTGAAGAAAGTGTGGGGAATTCCATTTTAATCAAAGTGAATCAAATTGGGACACTAACTGAGACATTTGATGCGATTGAAATGGCTAAGCGTGCAGGGTACACAGCAGTCATTTCTCACCGTTCAGGTGAAACGGAAGACTCCACTATTGCGGATATTGCAGTAGCAACCAATGCGGGTCAAATTAAGACAGGGTCTTTATCACGTACAGACCGTATTGCCAAATATAATCAATTATTGCGGATTGAAGATGAATTAAGTGAATTAGCACAATATAATGGCAAAAAAGTTTTCTATAATTTAAAAGATTTCAAATAAGATTGACAGAATAGATTAAAGCGCTCTCTAAGAATTTAGAGAGCGTTTTTTTGGTTAATAAAGGAGCATTTTATTTTAAAAAACAAACAAAACACTTTATAATTGACGAGTCAACTGTTGATTTATGAAATGAAAGAGGGAGGGTTTGGTGAGTCTAAGAGAAGTAAGTAGATTATTTTATCAATTAAAACTAGTTAACCAGGAGTTAATTAGTAAATTTGAAAAAGAAACGTCATTTAGTATAACGCGCTTTGAATTAATGATGTTTTTAAAAGAGCATGGTCCTTGTTGCCAAACTCGTCTACAAAAGGAACTAAAGATAGATCGTGCAGCTGTTACAAGACATTTAAGAATTCTTGAAGGAAAAAATATGTGATCCGCAAAAGAAATAAAGAAAATAATCGTGAAGTGCTCGTAACAATTACCGATAAGGCGTTAAATGATTTGAATCGTTGCCAGCAGAGTCATTGTCAATCTGAGCAACAGAGGATTTTACCCCTATCTAAAGATGAAACACAGCGATTGATCGAATTATTAACCAAATTAATACAATAGAAAAGGAGAATAATATGTCCAACCACTTAGTCACTAATAATTTTTCAGAAATTACTTATGGAAGAAAGTCAATTCGTGCTTATGATGAGAAGTATAAAATAAGTCAGGAAGAAATGCTTGAAATGATTCAAGAAGCTACCACAGCTCCTTCATCCGTCAATATGCAACCATGGAGGTTTGTGGTGGTTGAAAGCCAAGAGCAAAAAGCCAAATTAAAACCACTTATTCGTTTTAATACGCTACAAAATGACACTTCATCTGCTATGATATTAATATTTGGCGATATGCAGTGTTATGAACTCGGTGAAGAAATCTACAATCAAGCAGTCGAGGAAGGCAAAATGCCTGCTGAAACGAGAGATCAACAATTATCTGTCATTATTCCTTATTATAAAAGCTTTTCTAAACAAAAAATGAATGATGTTGTGAAAATTGATTCAAGTTTGGCAGCCATGCAATTAATGTTAGTGGCTCGTTCTCATGGTTATGATACCAATGCAATCGGTGGTTTTGAAGAGGACTTATTGGCTGAAGCTTTCGGTCTCGACAAAGAACGCTATGTACCGGTAATGATCCTATCAATTGGAAAGGCTAAAGATTCTGGTTATCCATCCGTACGCTTAGCCGCTGAAAAAATTACAGAATTTAAATAAGAAACACTAAAAACTTAAAGAATTTATAAATTAAAGTTAAACGCCTCCTCTAGCGATGCTTATTGGCATCGCTAGAGGAGGCGTTTAAAGTTTTATTATTAACAAGTAATAATTATAAAAATGGAAGATATTAAACGCATTACTGTGATTCTCAACCACGTTTAAAAAATATAGATAATACTATTATTGTTATAAAGTTGAATTGAAGATCGATCTACTTAGGATCAGATTACATATAGGATAAACATAGAAGTTCAGAAAAACAATACTTGGATATGAACTTTATTGTAAGGCAACCCTTTTAAAAAACTTAGTATGGTAGTGTCAAATAAATTGTGTGACCTACATTATAAGATTGTAATTATTTTATCAACATTCCGATTATTTCCGATCCTAACCTCGCATTTTAGAAGAGCTTTCGAATACCATGTGGATTCGCTTAGATCTGTAGGATTGATAGGCCCTCTAAAATGCGAGGGAAGCAACCGAAGGGTGCTAGTTTAGTCCATTAAGATACTTGGGGCTTTGTGAGACCTTCTCTTAATTTCGTCTCGTTAACTGGTCGTTTTTGATCCAAAAGAGATTGAA
>NZ_JBNUPF010000034.1:0-15222 GCF_050409565.1 Facklamia sp. P12955 | reverse complement strand
TAAAGACAACCCCTTTATTTGAGATTAACTCACAAAGGGTTTGTCTTCAGTCTGAGCCCAGTTACTGGAAGTAATTGGGCTTTTACTATTTTAAACGAAAGGTACAATCGGCATCATGATCATTAATAACACCAATAGCTTGTAAGTAGGAATATATAGTTACTGAACCTACAAATTTAAGACCATAATTTTTTAGGGAACGAGCGACTTCATCACTTAACTTTGAAGCTGTCTTAGGTTCTTTCTGACTTTTTGGTCTTAATACTAGCTGTCCGTTGGTGAAATGCCAGATATAATTATCAAAACTACCAAAATCTTGCTGAATTTTGATAAAAGCTTGAGCGTTGGTTATTGTAGCTTCTATCTTACCGCGATGACGAATAATCTTTTCGTTTTTTAATAAAGCCTCAACTTTATCTTCTTGATAATTGGCTATCTTTCGGTAGTCAAACTGATCAAAAGCTTGTTCAAAAGCTTGTTCTTTAGATAAAATTAGTTGCCACGACAAGCCGATATGAAACGTTTCTAACACCAACCATTTAAACAAAAGTAAATCATCATGTTCTGGTTTTCCCCATATTTTATCATGATACTGAATATAATAATCAGGCTTATTCGCTACCCATTGGCATCTTTGCATTTTTACCTCCTACTGGAAAATCATAAGCACTTGACGAATACCATAAATTAATAATCCAATCATAAAAAAATAATTTAATTCTTTAGTTAATACAAAAAAAGCAAGGTATTCTCTTAAAATAGCAAAAAAACCATGACCAAATTGGGTTCTTACCCCGACGACTCTTAAATCAAAACCGAAGCGCCAAGCATAAAGATAAGTCCTTAAAAGGTGAAAGTAACTTGTTACAATGAGCGTCTTCCCACGTTCAGGAAAACAATCATTTAAAAGCTCTTGAATATTAATGAGATTTTCTCTAGTCGTTCGAGCCTGATCTTCAATAGTAATGAAGTGATGGTCAATACCATTAGCAATTAAAAATTTCGCCATTTTTTCAGCTTCTGAAGCAATATTTTCGTGACTATTTCCCCCACTGACAATTAAATGCAGCTTTTGACCTTTTGCTCTACTTTGTTTAAAAATTTTTAATGCCTTTTTTAATCGATAAATTAAAGTCTTGTCCATCTCACCGTTCGCTGTTAATTGGGCGCCAAGAACTAATAAAATATCATTAGATCGCATTTTAAACTTAAATAGTAACAAGAGAAGGTTGAGAACAATAAAAAGAAAAAAATTAATAATTAAGTACATAGCCACTAAGGTATAAATAGCTAAGAACCGAGTCATATAATAGTTTCTTTGTATAACAACCCATGCTGTAAAAATAACAATCCCAACAAAAGTAAAAGAAATCGTCAAATTAAAAAAAATACGCATGCCTGATAGCGAACGGTCATCTTCTATTCGACTTAACATTAAATAGGCTAACAACAAAAGAAAAAAGGGAATAATGATAGCAATTCCTGAACTTGAAAAATACAATAAATAGCGCATAAGTGATAATAGATACCATCTTGATTCATTAAGTATCGCAAAAAAAACTATCAGGAGTGAAAAATAAAGCAAAGCAATTAATGAGACTTTGCGCCATTTAAAAACGTAGACCAAAACGGATGAGACAAATAAAATGAAAGACAGAAAATACAACAAACCGCTCAGTCCTTTCTGTCGAGATCCAATTCATGATAAGCCGCATAAATTTCTTGTTTTTTGATATTTTGTGTTTGGGCAACCTGTTTAATGGCTGCTTTGGCTGAAAGTTTCTCTTTATCCATTAAAGATTGAACCTGGTCTTTATAGCTTAAGTCTGGATTGAGTAGCGTTTGCCTTTGATCTAATTGACCCATAGACTGCAACAAAAGGACACATTCACCTTTTAAAGAATGCTCCTCAAAATGATTGATTAGTTCTTGGCTTGTGCCTCTAAGATATTCCTCAAACTTTTTACTGATTTCACGAGCTACAACCACTTTTGTATCCGTTCCTAACAGCTGATTAATTTGCTGAATAGATTGCTTTAATCGATAGGGCGACTCGTAAAAAATAGCCGTTTCTTTTCGCCTTCCGATATCTGTTAGTAACTCAACTTGCTCATTTTTACTTCTTGGAAAAAAGCCATAATAAGTAAAGGTGTTTGCAGGTAATCCTGAAGCAACCAAAGAAGTAATGGCGGCACTCGCTCCTGGAAGGCTTATTACGGCTAATGAATTAGCCAGTAGGGATTGTACTAGAGGATGGCCAGGATCGTTGATTAGTGGCATACCAGCATCTGAGACTAGGGCAACCGTATGTCCCTCTCCAATATAGGCCGTCCACTTATCTACTTCCGATTGATTCGAGTGGTCGTGGAAAGAAAACATTCTTGTTTTAATATCATAATGCTTCAACAAAATTCCTGTTTTTCGCGTATCTTCAGCCAAGATTAGATCGACTTCTTGAAGAATTCTAACCGCTCGAAAAGTCATATCTTCTAAATTACCTATTGGAGTAGGAACCAAGTAGAGACAAGAGCTTTCTGTTTGATAACTCTTTTGAATATTCAAAATGCACTCACTTCCTTTAAGCTTAAATCTCTTTGTAAATGACAAATCAAATGCTGACTGTAATCTTTAATAATATAAACACCCTTATCAAAATTAGCCATACCGTTTTTAGCCAAGTAATATTCTTTTTTGGGACGATTTAACTGTTTGAAATGGTACTCCGCAGACATCGCTAAAGACTTATTCGGCCACTTTTCAACATAGATTAGTTTTAAAGGCTGCCGCTTTTTAACGCGAGTATACTTCGCTCCTTTGCCCTTATTATGAGCTTCTAACCTTTGCCTAAGATTGGTTGTAAATCCTCCATAAAGTGTTTTGTCATGACAGTATAAAACATAAAAGTAGAACCCTTCATCATTAATGATTTCCATAGTAGATCTCCTGCATCATAGGGGTATAGGATCCATCTTCTTGATGTACGATAATTGCAGGTTCAACTCGAACGCCTTGTCTTCCTCCCCTGGCAATGGCCTCTACCAAGACACTATTGGCATTTTCAGCTTGTTTTGGATGGACAAAGCAAAGGCGTTTGATAGCAAAGTGATGATTTAATAAACTCATCATTAGATCGTCTAATCTATTTGGGCGATAAACAATAAATAGCCTGCCTTTTTGCTTAAGTAATTGGCTCGCTTTGCTCACCCATTCATCTAAAGTTAAGTGAATTTCATGACGAGCAATAGCATGATAAGGATTAGAATGTAATTTAGCTGCCTCATTGAGCGAAAAATAAGGAGGATTACAGCTGATAACATCTAATCGCTGATTATTTGCTTTTAATTGCCTTAAATCCCCCTGGATGATTTCAATTTGTTCTTCTAAACCGTTTAATCGAACCGATCGTTTTGCCATATCTGCAATATCTGCTTGCAACTCAATAGCTTGAATTTTAGCATCTGTCCGATGCGATAAGAGTAGAGGAATGATGCCACCGCCTGTACAAAAATCCATTATCCTTGAGGAAGAGGACCGCTGATTGAATGTGATAAAATTCGCCAGCAAAACGGCATCCACAGAAAAAGGAAAGTAATTTGGATTTTGTATTACATAACGGTTTTCTCGAATCAGAAAATCAAGTCGTTCTTCATCTTTCACCAATCGTATTTGTTCATCAGTCAGTTTTGGCATAAACAGTTCTTTTGTCATCTATTGCTCTCCTAAAGAGTCAATAATGTCTTGACAAAAGATACATTCTTCATTGGTTTCACGCTTACTACCAAAATAATGATGACAAATATGAATACCATCATTATAGAAGGCTTGAAGACGAGCTTGCCCACTTTGACGATGCTCAAGCGTTTGCTCTGATTTATCAATAACTTGATTTTTTTGATTTTCCTCATCTTTTAATGGCTTAATTTCTATTTGCTCAACTGCTTGGTACTGCTGCATCCTTAACCGATTGTTTTCATTAGTTAACCGTGTCACTTCTTCCGACAAGGTGTTAACCGTTTCGAACAATTGATTCAGCTCTTGGTTAACTTGCATAAGAAGTTCTTCAATTTTTATTTCAGACATGCTAACACCTCTCTTCATATTACTTCCATTCACACATTTTAATCGCTAAGCGCTCATAGGCCAACTGTGGTGTGACATTAAACAAAAGGAGTTTTTTACTATCCATTAAGAGCTCATTCATTCTATGATAGCTTGTTTGACTCATTTGATGATCGATTCTCTCTTTAATTCTATTTACCCTCTTTTGTAAACTTCCTAAGTGGTTTTCTTTAGATGGATAGTGACTCAATAACAATTGGGCATTCAACCAATTTAAATAATCGAGACCATCTTGGCCTTGATTATAATTAAGATAGGGTTTTAAATGTTGCTGAATGGCGACAAAAGCATAAGGGTTTTCTTGTATCAATAACTGATAAAAATATTCCATGGCTTTTAGCCAAGCTTCGAAAGACTCCGCCTCATAGTCATCCATTAAATTCTCCAAGCGATTGGCTGATAGCTTTAACATTACTCTTGCATGCTGATCACGAATACCTGCTTGCACCATCTGATCAATTTGAGAGTGTTCTTTATCATCTTCCAAGATCACTTCCTGAACTCTCGATTGAATAGTCGGTAGTAATTGTTCAGCCTGACGACTAAATAAAAAGATATAAACATTAGGACTTGGTTCTTCCAAAAAAAGTAAAAGAGCATTGGCTGCTGCTGGGCCCATTAAATCTGCCTGCTCAATCGTAGCAATTTTAAAATCAGCCTCAATCGGACTCGTTCCTAACCATTCTTTTAGCCCTCGGATCTGATCCACTTTGATGCTACGCCCATCGGGTTCAATAGTCATATAATCTGCAAACTGACCCCTAGTAATTCTCTGACAGTCCATGCAATTTAAACAAGCCCTTCCTTCTGCATCAAAATGCTTACAAACAAGGGCTTGAGTAATTGTATCCACTAATTCTTTTTTTGCTGGGTTTAATTCGCCAGTAAATAAATAAGCGTGAGCGAGTCGCTTATGTTGTATCAATAGATTAAAATGCTTTTTGGCAGCTTCTAACCGCATAGACTCCCTCTTTCAAATGCTTGTCTCTTAGAAATGGAAGAAACTTTCAATAGGTAGAACAAAAACAGTCGCTCCACCAACTTCAACTTTTAATGGGTAAGTATTTGAAACTTCCAAATTCATATCTAGATGGATAGGTGTTGAAATATATTGCTCACGAGACTGACATGAAGCTTTAATAACTTCAAGCACTTCCTCAATTCGCTCATCTTCTACTCCTAATAAGAATGTTGTATTACCTGAACGAAGAAAACCTCCAGTTGAAGATAATTTTGTCGCACGGATATCATTTTCTAATAAAGCCTTCCCCAAAACTTGTTGGTCTTGATCTTGCACGATCGCTACTAGTAATTTCATATTATCCCTCCTGATGTATTATTACTTAATCATACCACGTTTTTTTAGAGTTTCGAAGCACTCCAAGCTAACTTGTTCTACACTTTGATTACCATCAATTACCACAATATTTTCCCATTGAGGTATCAAGTCGAGATAGGTTTGTCTGACTCGTTGATGAAAGGCAAGTGCCTCCCGATCGAGGCGATCATACTGTCTACTACCACGAGCTTTCTCGATCCTCTCCAAACCTATGTCAGCAGGAACATCTATTAAAATGGTAAGGTCTGGTAAGTGGTCTTCAATGGCGAACTGGTTAATCTGCCAAACGGCCTCTAAACCGATTGCTCTTGCAACGCCCTGATAGACTAATGAAGACAGCACAAAACGGTCACTAATCACCATTTTCCCCGCTTGAACATTGGGTAAAATTGTTTCACTCAAGTGTTGCCGACGACTTGCTGCATATAGTAAGGCCTCTGTTCGATAGTCCATAGCTGTATTATTAATATCTAAAATGAGTTCGCGAATTTGCTCAGCTATCGGGCTGCCCCCTGGCTCTCTAGTAAATACTGCTTCTACACCTTCTTTTTCAAGCATTGGACCTAAAACTTTGATAATCGAGGTTTTCCCTGATCCATCTGGTCCTTCAAACGCAATAAACTTCCCTTTTGGCATTTGATACTCCTTTATTATAACTCTCTTCGGCCTTCAATGGCACGAAAGAGGGTCATTTCATCTGCGTATTCGATATCGGATCCCACTGATAATCCATGAGCGAGACGCGTTACTTTTATGCCGGCCGGCTTAATCAACCTTGATAAATAAATGGCTGTCGCTTCACCTTCAGCAGTGGCATTAGTTGCCACAATAACTTCTTTAACTTCTTCATCTTGAAGTCTCTTTATTAGTGAGGCAATATTTAAATCCTCAGGTCCTGTGCCTTCCATAGGCGAGAGTACACCTTGCAGAACGTGATAGCATCCGTGAAATTCTTGCATTTTTTCCATCGACATCACATCACGACTATCTTCAACAACTAAAATAATCGATCGATCTCTTGACGAATCACTACAAATCATACATGGGTCTGTATCAGTAATGTTCCCACAAACCGAACAATATTTAAGATCACGCTTAGCGTTTATCAAGGCCTGAGCAAAGTAAGAAACATCTGCTTCAGACATTTCTAAAACATAAAAAGCTAGACGAGCGGCTGTTTTACTTCCGATACCTGGTAATTTAGTGAAGCTATTTATTAATTTGGCAATGGGTGATGGATAATCCATTCCAACTCCCCCTTTCTTTTCTTACTACTAGAAAGGCAAGTTTAGCCCTTTGGTGAATTGGCCCATTTGATCTTGTGTTGTTTGTTCAACTTCTTGAATCGCATGGTTAATGGTTGCTAAAACTACGTCCTGCAACATTTCGATATCTTCTGGATCAACTAGTTCTGGTTTAATGGTTAATTCTTTGATTTCTTTTTTACCAGTCATAACCACTTTAACTAATTGTTGTGCATCCTCCACCATAAATTCTTTAGCTTCTAGTTCTTTTTGTGTTTTCTCCATCTCTTTTTGCATCTTCTGAACTTGCTTCATCATATTGTTCATATTTGGCATCATTTTGCATCTTCCTTCCATTGTTTCACTATTATTGTAAAATTTGTCTTTTATTTCGACTACGCTTCAATTATAGCATACGGCAATAACTTCTTTCGACTACAAAAGAAGTCTTTTATAATCAAATTAAATAATTCAAATTCACCTCAACTCATACTCCACCTCATACCATTCGTAAAGTATTAATAAACCAAAAGAATCCAAGCGCTTAAACACTTGGATTCTCTATTGACTAACGATCAATTGTAATTCATATTATTTCAGCAGTAAAAGTGATACTTAAAGAATTAATTAAATTCATCACCAACTAATTTTCTTAACGATCATTGTAAATAGTGATATTTTCTTCACCAAAGAGTTCGATGGCTTTTTGGACCGCTGGATTCTCTTGCTCCTGAGTATCCTCTATATCAAAAAATCCCGTTTGCCCATCCGCCGGTTGAATACTTGAACTTTCTCCCTCTTCAATATGGTGAATTTGACTCCGTTGGAATAAAGCTGCTACATCTTCTGCCGGCTCAGGTAATTGAGCTTCAATTGATTCTAACTCTTCATTTTGAGGCCTATTTTTTTCAGTTTGATCAATTTCTGATAAATTATCCTGATTAATGTGACCTGGGGGATTGTCCTGCGAATCTGTCTGATCATTTTGTAGCGAATCAATAGTTCCTTCTGACGGAGTTATACTTTCTTGAACTTTTGATAACTTTTTAGCTAGTTCTATCGGCTTTCTACCATTTTGTTCAAACAAGATTTTGTAATCCCTTCGAATACCAGACCAATCAGCCTGCCACAAATAAGTGAAGTGAATCGCCTTACCTAAACGCTGACTCGCTATATTATTCACCTGATCCATTAAATGACTATCATGTTGAACAATCGCGCATAAATTTTGGTCTTCGAAGGAAATCAAAGCGCAGTCTGGCCCTGCCGCTAACGGTCTAGTATTATTCAAGCGAACTCTTTGGTTAGGAGCTAGTTCAGCTAAAATAGCTGACCACTCTTTTTTTAAATGGTTAATATCTTCTTTAGTTGCTTGATTCAAAACATTATAAATCGCATGTAAGTCGACCACATAATCTTTTTGAGCAAAATCAGGCTTTTTACGCGGAGTTAATTCCGTTTGATTATTAACTCCTTGAGTAGTACTTTTTTGATTATTTATAAGTTCAGCAAGTAATTTTTTTTGTTTTTCTAGTTCCTCTTGTAACAGTCTAATCTGACTTTCTATCTGTCCAGACATTTGAGGCTCTACTTGCTCTACTTCTTCTCTTAGAAGTAGGTCCTGCCCTAATTGTGCTAATTGAACCGTCATAACTTCTAAATAAACTTCTGGTTGTGTAGAAAAACGCATCTTATTTTGCGCTTGATTCAAAAAGTCAATTAACTGATAAAAGAATGCTGGCTCAACATTTTCTTTCAATGGCTGTAATTCTTGGTCAGTTAGCAGTGTATGGTTCTTAATTGAAAATAAACTTAAAAGGACATCTCTAGCAAATAAAATCAGTTCTTCAATAAATCGCCCAGCCTGTTTTCCCTCTTGTAATTGTTCTTCCAAGATCTGCAAGGCTTCTTCTACTCGTGATTGAGCAAGCGCTTGAATATATTGAACATAAACGGTTTGAGCAAAAGAACCGGATACTAACAAAGCCGTTTCAAGTTCTAGGTGATCTTGCCCATAAGAAAGCGCTTGGTCTAGTAGACTTAGAGCATCCCGCATTCCACCGTTAGCTGCTCGAGCAATAACTTTCAACGCTTCAAGATCATAGTCTTGTTGGTCATGGTCCAAAATATATTGCATCCTTCTAATCAAATCAAGGTCTTTAATCCGTTGAAAGTCAAAGCGCTGAGTTCTTGATAAAATAGTGGCCGGTATTTTATGAGGCTCCGTCGTCGCAAGTATAAAAATTACATTGGCAGGAGGCTCTTCTAATGTTTTTAAGAGTGCATTAAAGGCACCAGTTGTTAACATATGAACCTCATCAATAATATATACTTTATTCTTGGCACGTGTAGGAGCATAGCGAACACGGTCTCTCAGGTCACGAATTTCATCAACTCCGTTATTCGATGCCGCATCAATCTCAATCACATCACTAATCTCTCCTGAAGTAATCCCTTGACAAATAGAACATTCATTACAAGGATTTCCATCCGTTGAATTAGGACAATTGACCGCTTTTGCAAGTATCTTAGCAACAGAAGTTTTACCCGTTCCTCTTGGACCTGAAAAGAGATAGGCGTGGCTTAATTGTTGTTTAGCAATCGCATTCCTCAAAGTTTGGGCGATCATTTCTTGCCCGACTAATTCATCAAAAGATTGCGGTCGCCAAACACGGTATAATGCCTGATAACTCATTATTTATAGCCTCCTCCATTTAGTAAACTTATTATATCGAATTTGTCACTGATTGGCGAATGCTTTTAAAATCTGCCTAAATAGATACTCTAAAATTCAAGATTTTAATCTTCACAATTTATGGTAGAATATAGCTTGTGAAAATGATTAGAAGGAGCGAGTTTATGTCCACACTAGAAATCAAAAATCTACACGTAGAAATTGAAGATAAAAAAATATTAAAAGGTGTTAATTTAACAATTAACACTAATGAAGTGCATGCTATTATGGGACCAAACGGAACAGGTAAGTCTACTCTTTCACAAGCTATCATGGGGCACCCTGACTATACAGTTACACAAGGCCAAGTGCTACTTGATGGTGTTGACCTCTTAGAAATGGAAGTCGATGAGCGTGCTAGAGCCGGTCTGTTTATGGCCGTTCAATACCCAAGTGAGATTTCAGGTGTTACTAATGCCACTCTTATGCGTGAAGCCATCAACTCACGCCGTAAAGAAGATGATCAGATGCCTATTTTTGAATTCTTAGACAAATTAGATGCAAAAATGGCGCTTTTAGATATGTCTGATGAAATGGTTGAACGTTATGTGAATGAAGGATTCTCAGGGGGCGAAAAAAAACGCAATGAAATCCTTCAAATGTTAATGATCGAACCTCGTTTTGCTCTCTTAGACGAGATTGATTCTGGCTTAGATATTGACGCTTTACAAGTTGTATCCAAAGGCATCAACTCTTTACGTGGTGAAGATTTTGGCGCTTTAATTATTACACACTATCAACGCCTTTTGAACTATGTTGAGCCAGATTTTGTTCATATTATGATGGATGGACGCATCGTGAAATCAGGTGGATCTGAGTTAGCCCTAGAATTAGAAGCTAAAGGGTATAAAGAGATAGCTCTCGAAAACGGCATTGAATTAAATGAAGAGTAGGTGAAAAGATGACTCAACAATTATTCGCACCAACTGTCAACTGGCTTAAGGATATCTTTGACCAAAGTCAACAAGCATTCGAGAATACAAGACTTCCCACCATCGAACGAGCGAAGATCGAAACCTGGCCTTTATTTGTTGAAGCTCAAAGTAGGCCTTCAGTAGCTGAAAGAAAATTAGCTACTCATCCGGACCTTATCATTGCTGATTGGCAAAGCGCTCAAACTGATCACGAAGAACTTTTAAAAAAGTATTTATTCCAAGCAGTTCCTGCTAATCAAGATAAAGTTTCTGCTTTCCAATTAGCTCATTTAAATCACGGCACCTTGATTTATGTTCCTGATAACTATCAAGGCAATGAAACCTTTGAATGGGAGCAAAATTTCGATGATGGAGCCCATCAATATCTACTACTTGCCGTTGGCAAAAACAGTCAGTTTACTTTTTTTGAAAAACTAAAACAAAATCAAGTGGCTAACCATAGTCAAAGCTACACAGTAGAAATCATCCTCGAAGATGGAGCAAACTTGCATTATATGGCTATTGATCAAACGAAAACCGACCAAGCTAGCTATATTCGTCGCCATGCTTTGGCTAAGAACGACGCTCATATTCAATGGTCAATTGGTTCATTTAATGATGGAGCAACGATTGTCGATTTAGCTTCTATTTTAAAAGGTAAAGGTTCACACGCTCATTTATCCGAAGTGGCTATTTCTAATCAAAACTTTAAACAAATTTTAGACACCAAAATCAGTAATTATGGCAACCATTCCATTGGACACATTAACCAAAGAGGTGTTGCCTTAGACCAAGCAGTCCTGACAATGAATGGTATTGGCAAAATTTTCAAAAATGCTAAAAACGCGGATGCTCAACAAGAAAACCGTTTACTCATGCTCTCTGATCAAACCCGTGGTGATGCTAACCCCATTCTTTTAATTGATGAATTTGAAGTGACTGCAGGACACGCTGCCTCCGTATCCAAGGTAGATGACAGTCAATTATGGTATTTAATGACTCGTGGAGTAAATCGCACTAAAGCAGAATATCTAGTCATCCGTGGCTTCTTAATGCAAACTTTAAATCAAATTAAAGATCCTGAGAGAAGACAAATGATGATTGATGCTTTAGACCAAAAATTAGAAAGCATAAATTCAGGTGATAGCCTTGACTAGACAAAATCTTTTAAAAGTTCGTCAAGAATTTCCTATACTCGATCAAATCGTTAATGATGAGCCACTTATTTACTTTGATAATGCGGCGACTTCCCAGACCCCTCAATCAGTGGTCGAGGCAATTGTTGCCTATTATCAACAGGATAATGCCAATGTTCACCGTGGCGTACATACCCTAAGTGAGCGCGCTACCCAAGCCTTTGAAAAAGGTCGTGAAAAAATTGCGGCTTTTGTCGGGGCAGAAGCCAGTGCCTGCATCTCATTTAGCTCAGGGACAACCGATAGCATCAACAAAATTGCTCGTGGACTCATCGAACCACGCCTTCAAGATAGAGATATCATACTCACAACGCGCTTAGAGCACCATTCCAACCTAGTGCCTTGGCAAGAAGTATGTAAACGCACCGAAGCTAAGCTCAAATTTATGGACCTAACTGCTGATTATCAAGTGGATGTAGAAGCTTTATCACGTAAGTATAAAGATCAGCCAGTCAAAGCAATTGTTATTCAACACTTTTCAAATGTGTTAGGTGTACAGCAACCCATTCAAGCTCTCAGTCAATGGGCCCACCAACATGGTGCCCTTTTGATTGTTGATGGCGCTCAAGCCAGTCCACATATTCGTTTACATTTGAAGGAATGGGAAGTTGATGCCTATGCATTCTCAAGCCATAAAATGTATGGTCCGATGGGATTGGGGATCACCTATTTAGCTAAAGAACATCATGAAAGCTGCTTACCGGTTAGCTTCGGTGGTGAGATGATTCACCTAGTAGAGGATACTCAATCCAACTACAAACAAGCTCCATGGAAGTTTGAAGCCGGCACCCAGGCAATCGCTCAAGTGGTTGGGTTGACCCAAGCAATTCAGTGGATTGAAGCTATTGGCTTTGATCAAATTCAAGCCCAAGAGAAATTATTAGGCGATAGACTGTATCAAGGAATGAAAGAGTTAGAGGACGTCGTTCTTTATACTCCTGAATCGGCTAAAAGTCATGGTATTCTTTCTTTTAATATTAAGGGAGTCCATCCGCATGATGCTGCAACAGGCTACGATCAACTAGGAATCGCAGTCCGAGCAGGACACCACTGTGCTCAACCCTTGATGCGTCTGCTAGAAACTCCAGCCACTTTAAGAGCCAGCCTGATGGTTTATAATACCCTTGAAGAAGTCGACCGTTTTATAGAAGCTACCAAAGAAATAAAGGAGTTTTTCACTTATGGCACTTAGTCGATTAGACCAACTCTATCGTACGATTGTACTTGACCATTCTTCAAACCCTCATCATCGAGGGCATTTAGAAAAACCTACCCATCAAATGCAATTACTCAACCCAACTTGTGGTGATGCCATTACTGTGGATATGATTGTTAAAGATAATCAGATTGAACAAATTGCTTTTAATGGTGAAGGTTGCACCATTTCTATTTCCTCAGCCAGTATGATGACCGATTTAATGCTTGGTAAAACGGTTGATGAAGCCATCCAATTAGTGCATGACTTCAATCAATTAGTAGGTGGAACAATCGGTAACGATGAAGAAGAAAAAGATGAAGCTGAATTACGCAAACAATTAAAAGATGCAGCTATTTTGGCTGGCGTCAAAAATTTTCCAGCCCGTTATAAATGTGCCATTCTTTCTTGGCGAGCCGTCGAGTACGGACTCGATCAAAACCGCAATGAACAATTGCTCCATCAAGATGGCATTGAAAGAAAGGAAGATGAATAATGTCAGAAGTTCCTGTATTAGGTGAATACGAATACGGTTTTAAAGACGATGCTAAAATCCTCTTTTCGACTGGAAAAGGACTTAATGAGCAAGTCATCCGTACGATTTCAAAAGAAAAAGATGAACCCGAGTGGATGCTTGACTTCCGGTTAAAAGCTTATGAAACTTTCCGCAATAAAAAAGTCTCTACCTGGGGCGTTGATTTATCTGATTTAAATTTCGACGATTATATCTACTATCTAAAAGCAACCGACCAACCTGTTCGTACGTGGGATGAGGTGCCAGACAAAATTAAAGAAACTTTTGAACGTCTAGGTGTGCCAGAAGCCGAACGGGCTTTCTTAGCTGGAACCAGTGTTCAGTATGAATCAGAAACCGTATATTCGCGAATGAAAGACGAAGTGGATAAATTAGGCATAATCTTTACCGATACCGACTCTGCTTTAAAAGACCATCCCGAACTTTTTAGAGAACATTTTGCCTCAGTCATTCATCCCAATGAAAACTTTCAAACAGCCTTAAACTCAGCTTGTTGGAGTGGTGGATCTTTTATCTATATTCCTAAAGGGGTTAAAGTTGATATGCCACTTCAAGCCTATTTCCGTTTAAACAATTCGAGTGTGGCACAATTTGAACGCACCTTAATTATTGTGGATGAAGGGGCGAGCGTGCATTATGTGGAAGGCTGTACTGCTCCAACTTATTCCGCCACTTCCATGCATACTGGGGTGGTGGAAATCGTTGTTAAGAAAAATGCAACATGTCGCTACACAACCATTCAAAACTGGTCCAATAATGTCTACAACCTAGTAACACAGCGTGGAACAGTTGCTGAGGGTGGTACCTTGGAATGGGTAGATGGTAACTTAGGCTCTTATAAAACGATGAAGTACCCTTCCTGTCGCTTAAATGGCGAGGGAGCTAGAGGAACTGTCTTATCCATTGCCTTTGCCGGCGAGGGACAACATCAACATTCTGGAGCTAAAATCTATCACAATGCTCCAAACACTTCCTCAACCATTGTTTCCAAATCGATTGCTAAAGATGGGGGAAATGTCGATTATATGGGGCAGTTGTACTTTGGCCCTGAAGCAGATGGGGCTAAATCCCACGTAGAGTGTGACACCATTATCATGGATGAAAAATCAAAATCAGATACCATCCCTTTCAATGAAGTCCATAATTCTAATGTCTCATTAGAACATGAAGCGAAAGTGTCGCGTATTTCTGAAGAACAGCTCTTTTACTTAATGAGTCGTGGTATTAGCGAAGAAAAAGCGACTGAAATGATCATCATGGGCTTTGTCGAACCTTTTGCCAAGGAATTGCCATTGGAATATGCTGTCGAGTTGAATCGTCTGATTGCTTATGAGATGGAAGGTAGCGTGGGTTAAATCTCTATTAAATGATTTAAATTGTTATTTATTTTAAATAAGTGTTGACAATTCATCAAATAAGGAACATACTGTGTCTTGTAATAAAGAAATAAGTTCATTAAGACATTTTCATTCAACCATGTAAAATCTTCTTTTTAATTATTTAGTTATTGCAATACAAAGTGCTTAAGAGGCACACAGGAGGATTTACATTATGAACACAGGTACAGTAAAATGGTTTAATGCAGATAAAGGTTTTGGTTTCATCGAAGGTCAAGACGGAAATGATGTTTTTGCACATTTCTCTAACATTCAAGGTGATGGCTTTAAATCTTTAGACGAAGGTCAAACAGTAACATATGACGTAGAAGCTGGCCCACGTGGCAACCAAGCTACTAATATTGTTAAACTATAATTAACCTTATCAAAGGCATCCCTTAGTGGATGCCCCAGATTGAAGACAAACCCTGCTTGAGTTAATCTCAAATAAGGGTTTGTCTTTGTTTGGCTCTATGTCAAATAGGGCTGTATCATAAGTCTCAAACCGAAAAACCACTATAAACGTTGTTTAAACAACACCGAACTTTTTTAACTTAAGAGAAGAAAAAA
>NZ_JBNUPF010000033.1:0-15612 GCF_050409565.1 Facklamia sp. P12955 | reverse complement strand
AGTGGGACATTTTGATTTGTGTTCTCTTGAGACATTATCATTTACGTTTAACACATAATTTTTTTAATGTTTATTTTCCTATTGACAATTCCTTTGATTCATTTTATACTCTTAACAATTTGAAACGATCGCTTTAAACATGTTCAGAGAAGCATGAAAGAAGATCCACACCCTGAGTATGCCTTTGGGCATGCTTTTATGGATATATCTTTTATGCCTAACCGAATATGTGGTTAGGCGTTTTTTATTAGAAAGGTGGACTTTATGGAACTCAATCCTCAACTACCCATTATTGCGCTTGATTTTGCCAGTGATCAAGAAATCTTAGACTTTTTAAAGCTTTTACCCCAAGGTCCCCATAATATAAAAATAGGCATGGAAGTTTTCTATTTGGGAGGCCCTCAACTTTTAGAAACCATTTCCAGTCAGGGTCATGCTGTTTTTCTTGACCTTAAACTCCATGACATCCCTAACACCGTGATGAGATCCATGCGAATTCTCGCTCAATTGGGTGTAGCCATGGTTAATGTCCATGCGGCAGGTGGACTTAAAATGATGGAAGCAGCCAAAGAAGGTCTGATACAAGGGACACCTTCTGGTCAAAAAGAACCCCTTTTGATTGCAGTCACTCAACTGACTTCTACTTCTAACCAACAAGTGGAAGAAGAACAACTGATTACTGCCGGTTTAGAAACTTCAACCTTACACTATGCCAAATTAAGTCACCAAGCAGGCCTTGACGGTGTAGTTTGCTCACCCCATGAAGCTAAGGCGATCAAAGAGGTCACTCATACTAACTTCCTAACGGTTACACCAGGAATACGCCCACAAACGATAAATTGTACGGATGACCAGCACCGTATCGCTGATGTCCAAACTGCTGTTAAAAATCTCAGTGATTATCTCGTGATTGGTCGTCCAATTACCCAGGCAGATAATCCAAAAGCGGCTTACATGGACATAGTTGAAAAAATAGCTGAAGCACAAAAATTATTAAAATAGGAGGTCATCATGGAAAACGTTCATCAAACCAGCAGTAAAGAAAAGATTGCTAATATCCTCTTGGATATTGAAGCAGTTAAAATCAGCTTAGATCCCCCTTTTACCTGGTCAAGCGGTTTAAAATCACCCATTTATTGTGATAACCGCCTAATTATTAGCCATCCGCAAAGCCGGCAGCTTTTAATTGAAGCTATGGTAGCAGCCGTTAAAGAAAACTTTGCACAGGTCGAAGTGATCGCGGGTACAGCTACTGCTGGTATTCCTCACGCTGCTTTCTTGGCACAAGAATTAAACTTACCAATGATTTATGTGCGGTCTAGTCCTAAAGGACACGGCATGCACAATCAAATTGAAGGCCACTTAAATCCAGGACAAAAAGTCCTAATGATTGAAGACTTGATTTCAACCGGTGGGAGCGTCATTAAAGCGGCTCACGCCGTTCAAAATGCTGGTGGTCAAGTGATTGGGGCCCTAGCTATCTTTAATTACTTATTAGATGCCGGTCGTCAAAATTTTGCTAAAGAATCTTTCCCGCTAGTCACCTTGAGTGATTATGCCACTCTGATCGATACGGTTACCCAAAAACCTGATTTTGCAAGTCATAAGCAAAGCTTAGCCAATTGGTACAAAGATCCTCAAGCTTGGAGTCAAGCTTTTAACTAAAGTCAAAATATTAATTAAAAAAGTCCGTGAACTTTTATTAAGGAGAGTTGTTATGAAAACTATAAATTATGATCGTCGTGCCCTCATTACTTCAATGATTGCCTCTGGTTTAGATGATGTCAATGTGATGTTTTTGGCCTTTTCCCTATCCTCTATTATTGCTGATTTGAATATTTCCTCTACTCAAGCCGGTTGGATTGGAACCATTACTAACTTCGGAATGCTGTTTGGGGGACTTGTCTTTGGGGTCTTAGCAGACCGCTATAACAAATATAAAGTATTAAAATGGACCGTCGCAATTTTTTCTGCAGCCACAGCCCTTATCTTCTTTAGTCAAAGCATCAATAGCCTTTTAGCTTTACGCTTCTTAGCTGGTATTGGAGTTGGTGGTGAGTACGGTGTTGCCTTAGCAATCATGGCGGGTATTGTACCAAGCAACAAAATGGGTCGTATCTCCTCACTGAATGGTGTCATGGGACAAATCGGTTCGATTACATCCGCTGTTTTAGCCAGCTTAATTGCACCCGTCTTTGGTTGGAGAGGACTTTTCGCTCTAGGTGTTCTGCCGTTAATCTTAGTGGCTTACATGCACTTTATGATTAAAGAAGATCAAATCACTGATCGTGGTAGCCAGAAAGTCGACCGTCAACAAGCAGGTAAAATCTCTGACCTCTTCAAAACACCTGCTCTAGCCCATCAAACCATTGCTTTAATGGTGATGACTTCTGTTCAAATTGCTGGTTACTTTGGAATGATGAACTGGTTACCAACTATGATGCAAGGTAAATTAGGGATCAGCCTGGGTAACTCTAACCTTTGGATGATTACTACTATTGTAGGAATGTCGATCGGTATGTTAGTCTTCGGTTATTTTCTAGATATGTTTGGTCCACGTTTAGTTTATGGCATTTTCCTCATCCTATCAGCTATCTCGGTTTTCGCTTTTACTTATGTCCATTCTGCCTTAAGCCTTTTACTTGGCGGTGCTTTAATGGGCTTCTTTGTTAATGGAATGTTTGCCGGCTATGGCGCTATGGTTACGCGCTTATACCCCCTTCAAGTCAGAGCAGTAGCTAATAACATCATTTTAAATGTTGGTCGTGCAATCGGTGGTTTCTCTTCTCTCATCATTGGAATGATTTTAGAAAACTATGCGATGCGTGCAGTTATGTTTTTCCTAGCCAGTCTATATATTATATCCTTCTGCTTTATGATTTCGATTAAAAACCTCAAGCAAGAGAGATATCAAACCATCCATACAAACAGCCCTGCACTTGAACCAGCTAAAGTTTAAGACAATTTAGTAAAGCCCTCGACTTAAAGCGTCGAGGGCCATTAAATTTTACCAATTAAAAAGGTTCAGCCTTAAAGACTGAACCCCAAGTGGTAAATTTACTCACCAATTGTATGATAGCGTTGGAAAATTTTCTTTAAAGGGAAATATAAAACTGGCACTAAAATTGCTGTAACAAGTCCTGTAAAAAGACTGGCTGGCATGGCTGAAATCGCCATCGCAATTGCTGCAGAAGATGTGGCTCCTAAGATCATTTGATTGATAATATGCTTACCAAAGATTAATACAATCTTAGTTAATGCTCCTACGATTCCTAATGTCACAATATGACTCATACTATCCTTTTTATGGAAGAATTTATTATATATGAATGAGACCATAATCAAAACCAAGAGGTTTTCTAAAAGGGTAAAATGAACGACATAGAAATAACCATTCAAGCTATCAAAGAGGAAAAGCCCTATTAAAGCAGCAGCCGTACCACGTTTGAACCCCATTAGTAAAACTGCTAAAATCACCAAGGCATTCCCTGGATGAACAAAAGAATTAGAGATGGCGGATGGCATCGGGACACGGATAAAGGTAATCGCAGCGATGATTAAAGCAGCATAAATCCCGATTTGAACATACTTAAACGTTTTGTTATTTGACATAGTAACTTCCTTCTTCTTGCGTATTTTAATCAATTGTTTTATAAATTAGAGGTAATTCTTTAGCTGTATCAGCGATTTGAATAGCTTGGTCTAGTCGCTTCAAGCAGTCATCAATATCTTCCCGATTGGAATGGATGATTGCGAGTGGATCTCCTTCTTGAACAGGATCTCCTACCTTAGCTTTTAAGACAATGCCTACTACTGGATCAATTTCATCTTCTTTAACCGCACGACCCGCTCCTAAAACCATCGCTGCTTCACCCACTAAATCGGCTACCCAGTGACTAACTACACCTGATTTTTTAGCTAAATACGGAATTTGATACTTGGCTTTACCTAATTGTTCCGGATTATCAATGAATGAAGCATCTCCTCCTTGAATCTCAATAAATTCACGGAATTTTTCTAAGGCTGCTCCTGAGTCAATCTGCGCTTGCAACATTTCAATACCTTCTGGCAAACTTTTTACTTTCTCAGCAGACAAGAGCATTTGTGCTCCAAGATTCAGACAAAGCTCCGTTAGATCTTGCGGACCTTTACCTTTTAAGGTTTCCACAGCTTCATTGACCTCTAAGGTATTACCAATTGCAAAGCCTAATGGCTGATCCATATTAGATAAGATGGCTACTGTTTTACGACCTAAATGATTGCCTATTTCAACCATGGTGTTGGCCAACTCTTCGGCCATCTCGATTGTCTTCATAAAGGCGCCATCGCCTACTTTTACATCTAGGACAATTGCATCAGCACCCGAAGCAATTTTCTTAGACATAATGGAAGAAGCAATTAAAGGAATAGACTGGACAGTAGAAGTGACATCTCTTAAAGCATACAGCTTTTTATCAGCTGGGGTTAAATCGCCAGTTTGTCCGACCACGGCCACTTGGTGTTGGTTTACTTGAGCAATAAAGGCAGCTTCAGCGATTTCAAAATTAAAGCCCTTGATTGTTTCAAGTTTATCCAGCGTACCACCCGTATGGCCTAAACCACGCCCTGACATCTTAGCCACCGGAACACCACAAGAAGCTACTAAGGGAGCTAGGACTAGAGTGGTTGTATCTCCAACACCTCCGGTCGAATGTTTATCTACTTTGATGCCTTTGATAGCAGAGAGATCGATCTGATCGCCTGATTCAACCATAGCCATGGTCAAATAACTAACTTCTTTAGCATTCATGCCATTAAAGTAAACTGCCATATTCAAGGCGGCCATTTGGTAATCAGGAATTTCTCCCTTAGTAAATCCGTTAATAATATATTGGATTTCAGCTTGGGTCAATGCTTGATTTTCTTGTTTTTTATGGATTAAATCTACCATTCTCATACTTCATCATCCTTAATATTGTCTAATTTACTTCACCACTACGTTCGATTTTAATAATTTCTCCATCAGCTTGGGCAACCAGAATGATATCGGCATAATTTAAGAAAAGGCCATGCTCAACTACTCCAACCTTAGACTTAATCTCGGCTGCCAACACTTGGGGATTAGGAATCTCTTCTAAATGGAGGTCAATGATATAATTGCCGGAATCGGTAATGAAAAGCCTGTCATCTTCAATTCTTCTAAAGCTTGGTTTCATCCCAGCGCTTTTAAAAGCATCATAAACTTTCCATGAGCCAAAGCGAACTACTTCTACTGGAAGAGGAAATTTCCCTAATTGGTTAACTAATTTACTCTCATCCATAATCCAAATAATCTTATCACTGTTTTCAGCAATAATTTTTTCATGCAAAAGCGCACCACCACCGCCTTTAATACCGGCGAATTGACGAGTTGTTTCGTCCGCTCCATCTACTAACAGATCGATGCGATTGACATCTTCAATTTCTTTTAAGGGTAAGCCTAATTTTAAAGCCTGTTCAGAAGAGCGATCAGAAGTAGAGACTGTTAAAATATTATTGAGTTCTCCTGCTTGGAAACGGCGTCCTAGCTCTTCAATAAACCAATATGCCGTTGAGCCAGTCCCTAATCCGACCACCATACCATCTTCAACATAAGAGGCTGCATATTTGCCCACTCGTTTTTTTGCTTCTTCCATCTTATTCGATTCCTCCATTATCCAATGTATTGTACAATTTCACGTATATACTCTACCATATTCGCTATTTGCTTTAAATCCTCTTTTTCAGCCGTTCCTCCATGATAATCCAACAAATGCCATTCCTCGGGGCCCAAAATCACATCATCCAGGCTAGTGCCTGGTTGACGCTTCATTCTTTTGGAAGCTAAGTACATTAAAGAAAAGCGCTTAGAGGCAATTCGACCACGATAATGAAAGGTTGCTAATTGTTGATAGACTCTAGCTGTAAAGGTTTCTTTTAATAGTTTCGTAAAGTTGGTAAGATTTGGGGTAGAAATGCCCACAGTGAATAAGACCCAACTCGGTTCGCGGTAGCGATTCATCAACTGATTAATCAAAGTCGACTTAAAAATCCTTCCGGAGAAAACAAAGGTGCCTACAATAATTAAATCATAGTGGTTCAAAGTAGTTCGATCAACCTCACTTAAAGCTACCATCGGAAAGTCAAAGACTCTTTGGAGGGCTCTAGCATAAATTAAGGTAGATCCATAAGGTGATTCATAAATAATTAAACTTTTCATATATTCCCCCCTCTATACCTATTACTTTAGCTATTATAGCACAGTTTAAGACAATGTGTTAATCGCTTACAAGATTATATTAATGATTCTTTCGCATCTTTCCTCATTTTTGATATACTAGAATTATTAATCCGATAAAGGAGGCAATTGAATGCCACAAACAATCCACTTAGAGTGTCCAGTATGCCAAGCTAAGCAGGAACATATCATCGAAACTGCTATCAATAGTCAAAAACACCCCGAATTAAAACAACAACTATTAGAAGGTCAGCTTCTAGCCTTTGAATGCGATCAATGTGGGGCCAAAAGACAAATAGAAACTCAAATTCTCTATCATGATCCAAAACTCAAGCTTTTGATATATTTAGCACCTAATTTTAAAGAAAATCGCGAAAAAATATTAAAAGGTCTTAGCTTAATGACAGCTGAGGAAGGGATTGATATTAGTGATTATCATTTAAGAGTTGTAACTTCAGCCCCTCAACTGATTGAAAAAATCCAGATTTTTGATCGAGGATTTAATGATCAGGTAATGGAAGTTGTAAAAGTATTAACAGATGGCCTATTTGCTCAACAAGAACCGAATCGAAAAGTACTTAACCGCTTCTTTATTCACAAAGATAATCAAGATAAATTCCTTTATCTTACAGAAGATGAGCAGCTTATGGTTGATTACCATCCATCGCTTACAGACTTCATTCTTGATAAGTTTGCTAAAGAATTAAAAAACGATTATCTCGGGCAATTTATTATGGTGGACTATGAATGGGCAAGCAATATTGCCAATCACCAACCCGGACCAGGTCAGCCAATGTTAGATGAAGAATAGGTCTTATCACCATTCCCCAACAATTTACACACTCAAATCAAGAACAGCCTACACAAGCATGTGCAGGCTGTTCTTTTATATTATCAGACTCATTTTTAAATAATTATCCTAGTCATCTTCTTCAAAAAGCTTCTCTTCTCTCACCAAATATATAGGTCGTCGTTTATCTTCGGTAAAAATTTTAGAAATGTACTTGCCAATAATACCTAAGCATAAAAATTGAAAGCCACCCATAAATAATATTAATAAGGCCAAGAGACTGATCGCAGAAGCGCTTACTTGATAAAGTAAAAAAGCCACTAGTAAGTAGATACCCCAAACCAAAGCTGTGCCAATACTGAAAAGACCTAAGAAACTAGCAATTGTTAATGGAAAGTCCGAAAAAGAAATTAAGCCATCGATAGCATAATCGAACAAACTTCTAAATGACCATGAGGATTGACCAGCAATGCGTTTAATATTAGGGTATTCTAAATATTTCACTTTAAAACCAACCCATGAGAAAATCCCTTTTGAAAAGCGATTATACTCACCCATAGATACAACGGCATCTACGACTTGTGCCTTCATCAAACGATAATCTCGCGTACCTTCTGCTAACTCAAGGCGCGAAATTAAATTATTCAATTTGTAAAAAAGGCGGGCAAAAAAAGAACGAACAACTGGTTCGCCTTCTCTAGAAGTCCTTCTGGTTGCTACCACATCGACATTTGGATCTAGAATCATTCGATACATATCTACTAACATCATCGGTGGATCTTGTAAATCCGCATCCATAATTGCAACATACTCACCTTTGGCGTGTTTCAAGCCGGCATAAAGACCTGCTTCTTTACCAAAATTGCGTGAAAAAGATAGGTATTCAATGCTGTCTGGATATTGCTGAACCACTTCTTTAATAGCATTTAGGGTTTGATCGGTTGACCCATCATCTATTAATAGTAATTCAATTTCAACTTCTTTTAGGTCTTTTTGAACTTTTAAAATTGCCTCAATAAACGGCTGGATTGTCTTTTGTTCATTATAACAAGGAACAACAACAGTCATTACATTTTTTCTAACCAAAAAGATTCCTCATTTCTTAATACTTGCTAATTAAATTTGCAAGTCACTTGTCCTATTATTATATATCAAATTCACATCAAACTGTCTATTATTAAAATTTTTTCATAAAACAGTCGATCCCACGGTGCCCTTTCAAAAAAATAAACTTAAACACCCATAAATAAATTAGTGTTTAAGTTTATTGTTAAAGATTAAAACCATCTTAATTGCTAAGAACAGTTAGATGTTTTTAAGTGATGGCTGACTCAACTCTTTGGCTTCAATGGAATACTCGAACAACCACTCGCACTTGGGTATGGGGTCCGCTAATTTAAATACTAAGATCCACTCACCTGATGGAAGAATGCCTGGACGTGTTCCACTGCTTGATTCTAACTCATCAATACTTAGAATAATCCGTCGACCTTGACAAACATTTTGAATATCGATTCTTAAATTATAGTGTGAATCATAAGCCATTAATGAGTCAATCGCATAATCCCCCAGATAGATATTGAATTCAAACACTAAATAACTAATAGTAGCTGGAAGCTCTAAGCGTTCAATGATAAAAGAAGCTGATGGGTCTTCATAATCTTTAATAGTTAACCGCTTATTAACAAGTTGCAAAACGATCTCTCCCTTCCAATCATAAATCCTTAATAAGTTTAACCGTTGATTATGAATTTTGTAGCCTATTTACTGTTAAGTTTATGTAAATTTATACTCTCAATAAAGAATTAGCGCGGTTCTAATTTAATACGTAAATATTCATCATTATATTCGATCAATTTTTCTTGACCAAGGTTACGATAAATTTCTAAATGATCAATAATTTCTTGCGGAGGATAAAAGGCCGGATCGGCAATTACTTCTGGATCCATTAAATCAATGGCATCCTTATTAGGGGTAGCGTATCCAATATATTCAGCATTTCTAGCTGCTATATCTGGGCGCATCAAGAAATCCATTAAAGCGTGTGCACCTTCGAGATTTTTTGCACCTTTAGGAATGGCCAAGGTATCAAACCAAATGTTAGACCCTTCTTTCGGAACCATATAGGCTAAATTTTCATTGTCATACATAGCCATGGCAGCTTCGCCTGAATAAGTAACGGCTATTGGGGCTTCTCCGATTGTCGCATACATTTTAATTTCATCTGCAAGTAAAGCCAGGATATTAGGCATTAATTGTTTCATCTTTTGAGTGGCCTTAGCAATAAGTTCACTATCTGTTTCATTAAGTGAATGCCCTTCTGATTGCAGACCAATCCCAATCACTTCACGGGCGCCATCAATTATCATAATCTTATTACGATATTCTTCTCGCCAAAGGTCATTCCAACTGGTAATTTCGTCTTCCGCAATTTGACTGCTATCATAAAGAATACCTAAAGTACCCCAAAAATATGGCACTGAATATTGATTGCCTCGATCAAAAGGCTGGTCCATAAATTCTTCATCAATATGTTTGAGATTAGGTAAGCGTTTATGATCAATTTTTTCTAATAAATCCATTTCCATCATTGTTTCTACCATGTATTCACTCGGCCCAATTAAATCATAATTGGTACCAGCTTGTTGAATTTTTGTGAGCATGGCCTCATTAGAATCAAAGGTTTCATAAACTACCACATAACCCGTTTCTTCTTCAAACTCATCGATTAAATCAGGATCAATATAATCGCCCCAATTATAAAAATTGACAATATTACTCTCACCCGTTAATCCTTGACTAGATTGTAGGTAGTAACGCCCAACAAACATCAAAGCCACTGCAAGTAGAATGGCAATCATTACTTTTACTAATGCTTTCATTACTAACCTCCTCTAGCTTGACGCATTTTAAGTGCTGCTTTTCGCTGTTCTCCGACCCTGAGCGTGTAATAGCCAAAGACTAAAAGTAAAGCTAACAAGAACATTAAAGTAGAGAGCGCATTAATTTCCAAGCTTACCCCTGTTCTAGCACGTGAATATACCTCAACTGATAACGTTGAGAAACCATTCCCAGTTATAAAGAAAGTAACAGCAAAATCATCTAAGGAATAGGTGAAAGCCATGAAGTAACCGGCTAAAACACCACTTTTAATGGAAGGTAAAATAATTCTTGATAGAATCTGATTCTGGTTGGCTCCCAAGTCTTGAGCCGCCGTAATCATGGCTGGATTCATTTCATAAAGTCTTGGCAAGACCATTAAAACCACTATCGGCACATTAAATGCAATATGTGATAACAAAACAGTGGTGAAGCCAAATTCAAACTTTAATAAGAATGAAAACATCAAGAGAAAGCTAGCTCCCATCATGACATCGGGTGTAACCATTAAGACTGAATTTAGATTAAGAATAGCTTGACGACTACGATTAGAACGATAGTAATAAATAGCTATCGCTCCTAGAGTGCCAATGATGGTTGCAATTAAAGCGGATAAAAGAGCGATAATAAAGGTGTTTAAGATGAAGGTCATCAGACGTTTATCTTCAAAAAGGGTTTGATAATGCTCTAGCGTAAAACCAGAAAAGTTAGTCATGTCTCCACCAGCATTAAAGGAATAAAACATTAAATAAATCAAAGGTGCGTACATTAATAAAAAGACAAACGCAATATAAAGGGTAGAACCCATTCTTTTTTTAGTTTTATGCATCTTGACCACCTCCTGCCTTAGAACGATCCCTAGTAGTAAATAGAATGATGAACATAATCAACATTAAAACTACACCGATGGTTGATCCCATCCCCCAATCCTGGGTAACTAAGAAATGCTGCTCAACAGCCGTACCTAAAGTGATTACACGGTTTCCTCCAATTAAGCGGGTAAGCATGAAAAGAGAAAGAGAAGGAATGAAGACCGCTTGGACACCCGAGCGCACTCCTCTCAGTGATAAAGGAAAAATCACACGCCGAATGATGGTCATCTTAGATGCTCCCAAGTCATAGGCCGCTTCTAATAGACTGGGTTGAATCTCATTGATTGAGTTGAAAATCGGCAAGAACATAAAAGGCAACTCAATATAAGCTGCTACTAGAAGGAAGGAAACATCAGTAAACAGCAACTGTTGTCTACCGAAACCAAGCGCTTCAAAGAAATTATTTAAAGGACCCGAATTACCTAAGATGCCTATGAAGGCATAGGTTTTAAGCAATAAATTAATCCATGTTGGTAAAATAATCAGCATCAACCACAAGTCTTTATTTTTGCTTTTAGAAAGAATATAAGCTAGTGGGTAGGCTAATAAAAAAGTGAATAAAGTTACAAGAAAGGCATACCAAAAGGAAGACAGAGTCATTCGGATATATTCCATTGAAGTGAAAAAATGCTGGTAGTTAGCTAGGGTAAATTGTCCATCAATGCCTATAAATGACCGTTGAAAAAGCACTAGTAAGGGAGTAATCACAAAGATGGCTAGCCATAAATAATAGAGGATAGCCAACAAATGAATATTAGTCTTCTTCATTTTCCCCCTCCTCATATTGCTCTAAACGAGCGTCAAATTCCTCCTCTGTTTCATTAAATCTCATAACATGAATTTCATCCGGACCAATTTGCAAACCGATTTTTTGTCCAATATCAACCTTCTCTGTTGTGTGAATCATCCATTCGTTTTGCTCATCATCATAGGCAATAATTTCATTGAACATCCCTCTAAAGAGCATAGTATCAACTGTTGCGTTAATCTGACCCTGATTAGGAGCAGTGATTTTTACATCTTCTGGTCGAATCACAACCTCTACTGCTTCGCCTTTAGGAATCCCTGCATCCTCACAATCGAATTCATGACCGACAAATTTAACCCGGTAATCAGCCATCATGGTTGCATCAATAATATTTGATTCTCCAATAAAGTCAGCAACGTATCGATTAATCGGCTCATCATAAATATCTGAAGGCGTACCCGATTGCACAATTTCTCCTCTATCCATAACAAAAATCCAATCAGACATAGCTAAAGCTTCTTCTTGATCATGTGTGACAAAAACGAAAGTAATCCCTAGACGCTGTTGTAATTCACGTAATTCATACTGCATATCGGTTCTTAATTTTAAGTCTAAAGCTGATAAGGGCTCATCTAAAAGTAGAACGTCCGGCTCATTGACCAGTGCGCGTGCAATCGCTACCCTTTGTTTTTGACCACCTGACATTTCATTAATATTTCGTTCTTCATACCCATCTAACCGCACCTGCTTAAGCGCAGCTTGAACTTTGTTTTTAATGATTTGTTTGTCAACATTTTTGACAGATAAACCAAAGGCAATATTATCAAAAACATTCATATGTGGAAAAAGTGCATAATCTTGAAAAACGGTATTAACTTTACGTTTATTAGCAGGAATGTTGGTTACTTCATTTCCTTCAATCGATACTGTCCCTTCACTTGCTTGAGTAAAGCCTGCGATAATTCTTAAAATTGTTGTTTTACCGCATCCTGATGGTCCAAGCAAAGTATAAAACTGTCCTTGTTCCAACTCCATATTAATATTTTTTAATACCATTTGATCATCAAAGTGCTTTGAAACGTTCTTTAACTCGACACTTAGTAATGCTTCACTCATGCTTGACACCCTCTTTTGTATTTTTTGAAGGAAACCTTCCGCCCGATTATATCATGTTATACTCACGCTTTGTAAGTTAGATTTTAAAATAAAAATCGACAAACATTAATATTCAGTAATCTATCTGTAAACATTAAAAAAGCCACATGTACACATGTGACTCCTAATCTATAAATAAATTATTCGACATCCTCACCAATAATACGGACTTCTGTTTCTAGATGTACTTGGTTCTTTTCCCAAATAGTTGCTTGGATAAAAGCAATTAAGTCAGTATAGTTTGTTGCCGTTGCATTATCCACATTGACAATAAAGCCTGCATGCTTCTTAGACACTTCAGCTCCACCGATACGATAGCCCTGTAGACCAGCATCTTGGATTAACTTCCCTGTATAATAACCTTCAGGTCTCTTGAAAACAGATCCACATGAAGGATATTCTAAAGGCTGCTTGGATTGGCGTAAATGTGTTAGATGATCCATTTCTTCTTCTATATGTGCAAAGTCACCAGCTTGCAATTTAAAACGAACAGATAAAATCAAATCATTTTGCTCTTGAAAAACAGAATGGCGATAAGAAAAATGACAGTCTGGATTTTTAAAGGTTTTAATTAAGCCATCACGACTGATTACATCGACTTCATCAATGACATCTTTGACTTCTCCGCCATAGGCCCCCGCATTCATATAAACAGCCCCACCGATCGAGCCTGGTATACCACAAGCAAACTCCAGGCCTGTAAGTGAATGTTCGAGCGCTAAGTGAGTTAGTTTAATCAATGACGCCCCTGATTCCGCTTCAAGGATGTTAGAATCGATGCGTCGCATCGACTTCATCTCAGTCATCATGATGACAACGCCACGAATGCCACCATCTTTTACTATTAAGTTGGAAGCATTACCTAAAACCGTTAAATCTAACGGCTGATTTTTTACATAGTTCACAATGGTTTCCACTTGAAAGCGATCATGAGGAAAGACCAAATAATCTGCCTTACCACCTGTTTTTGTATAAGTATATTTTGATAGAGGCTCATCTTTTAATATTTTGATGTTAGGAAATTTTTCTAGTAAATTCATTTTATTTTCCCCTTCAGTATAATCGTCATTCCATTCTAGTTAAAAGGATGTCACTTGTAAAGTGGCATCCTTTTATGTAAGCGATTTACGCAAGATTTTTTTCCATAGTATAGACATCGTAATAAAAATGACCATGTCTTAAACGCTGACTTAAAGTTCCTTTGATATCAAATCCAAACGATTTATAAAGTCGGACAGCCCGTTGATTTTCAGTGACCACTTCTAAAGTTAAAATTTTTAAATCAACTTTTTTGGCAAAATCAATTAATTCTTGCACAATCATTTTGCCAATTCCATAGCCCCAATATTCTTTCACAATCGATACTCCTATTTCAGCGATATGGTCTTGCTTGTGACTTGAGAAATTAGCTAAATTACCGATTCCAATAACTTGATCGTCAACTTCAATAATTAATAATAATGATTTTTTAGCCAACAGGTAGTTTCGAATCAATTCTTTTTCTTGCTGAACATCCAGAGATAATCCTTCAGGTCCGGTTGTAAGATAATTGGTATCTTTACCGATATGTCTCATTAATCCTAAAATGGCGCGAGCATCTTTGACTTGGGCTTGACGAATTGACAGTTGAATCTCTTCTTCGACCATTTCGACTTGTTTTTCTTGGTCTGGATTTTCTCGATAAGACATTGTTTAATCGCCCCTTTCTATATGATCTCTAAACTTTTGAAAGATGATTTGATGCTTATTATCTGCTTGTGGCGATAAACTTATTTCTATTTGACGTTGGTTTTGATCCAATAATTTGAAAGCTATCTCTATATGACTTTTCGGTAAATAATCTGTAATAAATTGTGGCCATTCAACCAGACAAATAGACTGTTGATCGAAAAACAAATCAAAATCAACAGTATCCGCTCCACCTTCTTCTAAGCGATATGCATCAATATGGACCACTCGCTCAGCTACTTGCTGAAGTTCATATTCTTTAACTATGGTATAAGTCGGACTTTTAATGGCTCTATCAATTCCTAAAGAACGCCCAAAAGCCTGAGTAAAAGCTGTTTTCCCCGATCCCAATGGACCTGAAAGCAAAATAAGACTTCCTGGTTGAATGACTTTAGCTAATATTTTAGCCAGGCTTTTTGTATCCTCTAAGTTATGACTTGTAAAGTTTATCATCTTTTTTCCCCATTCACTTGCTGATAGATTAAGTATAACGAAGATTCCGGCAAACATCGAATTATTTGACTTTAGAGGTGATTATTGCTAATTTTATAGTAATAGAAAACGAGGAGGTCAGTTGATGAAAAAAATACTACAAATATCCACAGCACTTATCTTAACCGTTTTTTTAGGCGCTTGCGATATGTTGCCTGGAAATGATAAAGCAAAGGTAGAAAATGCCCCTACCGAAGAGGTTACTACTAATGAAGAAGAAAAAACAGATACTACCATGGCTGCTGAAGAAACCACAATGGAAGAAACTACTGTTGAAACAGCTGCTAATGATGCTGAGGGACTAGAAGGTACTGCAACAATCATTATTAACCAAGAATCGGGAGCCCCTCTTGAATATGAAGTAAATAATATCGGTGGTGTGAGTGTTCTAGAGGCTATGTCTGCGATTGAAGAGTTAGAATTCAACTTCAATGAAGATGAAGGTGTTGTTGATATTATTGATGGTGTAGAGAATGACTACGCTCCAAACACTTGGGTGTATTTAATTAACAAGCAATTTGCCGAGCTGGGTGTTGTTTCTCAAAAATTAGAAGACGGTGATGAAATCGAATGGTATTATGGTACTATCGATGATATTCCTGTTACAATTATTCCAGCAGAATAATCAAAAAAGCTATTAAATGCTATAAATGTAAGAAAGGGGCTGTATCATAAGTCCATTTTTGCTATAACCTTTAAAATAAGACCCGAG